>WTHL01000164.1 GCA_011523155.1 Synechococcus sp. PL34863bin_39
TGAGCCACTCCCATATCCGCACCAAGAAGCTGCAGCAGGCCAACCTGCAGCAGCGTCGGCTGTGGTGGGCCGAAGGCAATCGCTGGGTCAAGCTCCGTGTAACGACTCGCGCTCTCAAGACCATTCAGAAGAAGGGTCTTGGTGCCTATGCTCGTGCCCTTGGCGTTGATCTGAGCAAGTTCTGATTGCTTGGTCAGATCATTCCAGGTCTGATTTCGTCGCCCTGATCATT
Organism: Synechococcus sp. PL34863bin_39; assembly: GCA_011523155.1. The sequence goes on from WTHL01000164.1 coordinate 233, forward strand.
TCGCATGAACCGTCGCAGCTTGCTTCAACGGTCTGCATTGATCGGGGCTTTTTTGATGCTTCCAAGGCCTGCACTGGCCCTTGGAGGAACCGCCCCCGATATCGGCCAACCTGCTCCTGATTTTGATCTGCTCGGAACATCGCGTGATCACAGGAAGGGAAAACGCTGGTCATTGAATGACCTGCGTGGGCAGTGGGTTGTTCTCTATTTCTATCCAAGGGATTTCACGTCGGGTTGCACGATCGAAGCCCACGGCTTTCAGACGTTCAACGACCGTTTCGAGGCGGCGGGGGCTTCGGTGATCGGCGTCAGTGCCGACGGCGTCGAAGACCATGCATCGTTCTGTTCCTCGGAAGCACTTGACTTTCTGCTTCTGTCCGATCCCGATGGCACCGTGAGCAAGGCCTACGGATCCTGGATGGCGCCCTATTCCATGCGTCACACGTTTCTGCTTGATCCTGAAGGCATCGTGAGGGAGCGTTGGGTCGGTGTCAGGCCGACTGGCCACGCGAAGGAGGTGTTCACGCGACTCGGTGAGTTGCAGACCGAAGCATCGGTTTGACAAGTTCGCTGCATCTGCGGAATGGTGTAGGCGGTCTTCCGCTTAAAGGGACAGGTGCATTCGATGGTGAATGAAGAAGGAAAAAGTTCGTTCATCCTTCTCTATCACCGTACGCCGTTCGATGAGGTGATTGATGAGAACGGCAATCGCAGCTGGGGGGACCAGAAAAGCCCGAATGGGATTATTCCGACCCTGCGCAATTTATTCAGAAGCCGGCTTGACGGAACCTGGATCGCCTGGCGTCAGGTGGATTCAGACGATCACTCTGGTGACGAGCGCATTGCGATGGAGTCTCCTGCCCCTTTCACCTTGAGGAGAATCCCTCTCGAGAGCTATCAGATCTCAAGTTTTTATCACGTCACTTCAAAAGAGTCTTTCTGGCCAATTCTTCATACTTTTCCAACTTACTTTGACGTCAACAATGCTGATTGGAGCATTTTTGAAGAAGTCAATCGTCGATTCGCTGAAGCTGCCTGTCGCGAAGCAGCGCAGGGGGCAACTGTGTGGGTTCATGACTACAACCTTTGGCTTGCTCCCGGGTACATCAGAGCCGCACGACCCGATGTCAAAATCGCCTTTTTCCACCACACGCCGTTTCCTGGAAACGACGTTTTTGCGATTCTTCCCTGGCGTCATCAGATTCTCGAAAGTCTTCTCTGCTGCGACATGGTGGGCTTTCATATTCCTCGCTACACAGAAAATTTTGCCCGTGCGGCCAATTGCATTCTTGGAGCAAAGAAAGGTCCGAAGCGTGGGGTGAATTCCCGCTTCCTTTCCACAGGTACAGCACTGACGGAACCGTCGGAAACCCCCTGGCTGACGTACAAGGGACGCACGATTCAACTGTTGTCATCGCCTGTCGGCACGTCCCCCGACGTGATTCAGTCCCTCGTTGCAGAGCAGGAAATCAAAGACCTTGGTGCCCGGATCGAGGAAGACACCCGTAAGGGTCGAAAACTGATCCTGTCCGCCAGTCGCGTTGATTACACCAAGGGCAATGAAGAACTTCTTCTCGCTTTCGAGCGTCTGCTTGAACGGCGCAGCGATCTGCACGGCGAAGTTGTTCTGATGCTGGCCTGTGTCTCCGCTGCATCGGGAATGAAGATCTACGAGGACACACAACGGTCGATCGAGGAAATGGCTGGACGAATCAATGGACGGTTCAGCCAGATGGACTGGGTGCCCATTCGGTTCTCCACCCGCAGGATCCCGTATGAGGAAATGGTGGCCTGGTTCACCCAATCCGATATCTGCTGGATCACGCCGTTGCGTGATGGCTTGAATCTTGTCGCCAAGGAATATGCAGCGGCCAGGAAAGATCAGTCCGGCGTTCTCGTTCTGTCTGAATTCACCGGTGCATCGGTGGTGCTCGACGGTGCCGTACTCACCAATCCCTATTCCCATCGACGCATGGATGAGGCGATTGAACAGGCCCTCGAAATGCCGGAAGCCGAGCAGAAGAGGCGCATGCGCACCATGACAACGGCCGTTGAATCGTTCACTGTTCAGGACTGGGCTGAGGAGCAGATGGGTTGTCTCGACAGCGACCGGGCATGACACGACTTCGATGGAGAAGGACTTGGTCGTGGATCCTGATCCTGGTGATCACCCTCATCACGCTCCCGTCCGCCTACGCATCGCTTCAACAGCCGTCGGCAGTGGAGGTGAACTTTCTCATGCCCGCTCCCTTCGCTGATGCCAGCGCAGATCTGGTCCGACGCTTCAACCACCAGCAGGCAGGTCGCATTCACCTCAAGGTGACCCGTGGGCCCCTTGAAACCGAGGCGATCTCGGATCTTGCGATCAGCAGCCTGCTGCTTGGGGATGCCCCATTCGATGGACTGCTGATGGATGTCACCTGGCTGCCGAAATATGCAGCAGCCGGATGGCTCCAGCCCCTGGACCCCTGGTTCAGTGACGCGGATCAGGACCAACTGGCCGATGGAGCCCGGCAGGGCAACAGCTATGCGGGCCGTCTTTACCGCTGGCCCTTCGTCGCCAGCATGGGGCTTCTGTACTGGCGGACGGATTTGATGCAGCATCCCCCGCGCACGCCGCAGGAGCTTGAAACGATCAGCAGCCGCCTTCAAACAGAGGGCAAGGTCCCCTGGGGATATGTCTGGCAAGGGCGTCAGTACGAAGGCCTCAGCTGCGTGTTTCTTGAGGTGATCGATGGCTTTGGTGGGTTCTGGCTTGATCCAGAGACTCGAGCCATCGGCCTTGATCAATCCGCTGGACATGCAGCAGCGGCCTGGCTCAGGCACTTGATCGAAGCAGGGATCAGTCCGGCGGCAGTGACCAATTTCGCCGAACCCGAGGCGCTTCAGAGTTTCAAGGTGGGTGACGCCGCCTTCATGCGCAACTGGCCCTACGCCTGGGCTGAGCTTCAGAAACCGGACAGTGCTGTGAAGGACAACGTCGGGATCACAACAATGGTTGCCTTGAACCAACAAGACTCAACGGCCACTCTCGGCAGCTGGGGACTGGCTCTTCTCAAGGGCTCGAAACATCCTGAAGCAACAGCGGAGGCCATTCGTTTCCTCAGCTCGGAGGAGTCACAACGCCAGCTACTTCTCTCCTACGGCTACACACCAACGCTGGCTGCTCTCTTTCACGATCCTGAGCTGATTGCGATCAACCCCACGCTTCCGACCCTGGCCGACGCCCTTGACCACGCCAGGGCGCGTCCGGAAACACCGCTCTACGCACAGCTCAGTGATGTGCTCCAAAGGGATCTCAGCTCGGTCCTCACCACAGAGTCAACCCCGGCCGTGGGCATGGCCCGTGCCGCAGACACAAGTGCAGTGATCATGCGCTCGGCAGGTGATCGTCCGTGATGAGTCTGCTTCTCCTGCTCCTGCCAGCCAGCTTGCTCCTGGGCGTTGTTTTCATCGCGCCACTGCTTCATTACCTCTGGTTGAGTGCCCATGCCAGCTCGGTGCTGACTGGCTTCATTGCAGTGCCCAACCAGGGAGCGAACTGGCTGCGTCTGATCTCGGATCAGCGTTTCTGGCAGGACGCCAGCCAGACCCTCAGGTTCACAGCGGTTTCTGTCAGTGTCGAGCTTGTGCTTGCCCTGGCCATCGCCCTGCTTCTCGATCAGCGATGGCGCGGCAGGGGTGTGGTCAGAGCGATGGCCCTGATTCCCTGGGCCTTGCCGACCACAGTGATGGCACTCGGGTGGCGATGGATTTTCAACAATCCCTATGGCCCCCTGAATCAGTTGGCCGACCTTATCGGTCTTGCTCCGGTGAATTTTCTCGGTGATCCCGCGATCACCTGGCTGGCAACCGTTGTCGGCGATGTCTGGAAGACCACGCCGTTTGCGGCCTTGATTCTCCTTGCAGGGCTTCAGACGATCCCATCTGACCTTTATGAAGCACTGAGACTGGAGGGGGCGACAAGTCGCTCCTGTCTGCTGCGCATCACCCTTCCCCTGTTGCAGCCGTATATCGCTCTTGCCGTTTTGTTCCGCCTTGCCCAGGCCTTCGGTGTCTTCGACCTGATTCAAGTGATGACAGGAGGTGGCCCCGCAAGCAGTACGGAAAGCCTTGCGCTCTATGCCTACCTCAATGCCATGCGTTTTCTTGACTTCGGATACAGCGCCACGGTCATGATCGGCAGCTTTGGCCTGCTCGTTCTGCTCAGCACCGGGTTCTGGTTCATCTATGGGCAGCTGCAACGTCGGATCGGAGCGCATTGAGATGAACAGCAGCCTTCGCCGTGGTCTTGTTCTGCTGTTGTTGGCCTGGTCTCTGGGCCCTCTGCTCTGGCAGCTCTACACCTCCTTCAGCAGTGATGAGGCTCTGATCACCCCGTTCGCCTCCGTGCCGAATCGGTGGACCCTTGCCCATTACAGGAGCGTGCTCACAGGCACACCACCGTTCTGGCGCTATCTGCTGAACAGTCTGATTGTGGGGACGGGCAGCACGGTGCTGACGCTCCTCATCGCAACGCCTGCGGCCTATGCCTTGAGCAAACTTCGAACCCGGGTCGGATTGATCGCCCGCGGCACTCTGATTGCGGCCGCCCTCTTCCCCTATGTGCTTCTCTTTCTTGCCTTGCTGGATGTTGCCCGCACCCTGCATCTGGGCAACAGTCTGGTTGCCTTGATGGTGCCGTACGCAGCCCTGTCCCAACCCCTGGCTTTGCTGCTTCTGCTGGCAGCCTTTCAGGATCTCCCCTCCGATCTGGAAGACGCTGCCAAGCTGGAAGGTCTTGGTCTCTGGCAACGACTGCGATGGGTTCTTGTGCCGTTGCTGGCACCTGCAACAACCAGCACCGCGATTCTCGTCTTTCTGTTTTCCTGGAATGAATATCCGATCGCTCTGACCTGGATCAGTGATGCGTCACTGCTCACGCTTCCAGTTGCCATGGCCCGTCTCGCTGGCTCCTCCATCTACAGCGTTCCCTACGGCGCCTATGCCGCAGCAACGGTTCTGGCATCAGTTCCCCTTGTGCTTCTGGTGCTGGTGTTTCAGCGATCAATCGTTTCCGGCCTGACCCGAGGAGCTGTCAAAGGATGAGTCTTGAACTGACCAATCTCGGACGTCATGTCGATGGACGCTGGATTCTGCGGCAGCTGTCCCTGTCCGTCGAGGAGGGTGAATGTCTCGCCCTTGTCGGCCCAAGCGGTTGTGGCAAAAGCACCACGCTTCGTCTGATCGCTGGGCTCGACCAACCTACGGAAGGTCGCATTGTTCTTGATGGCGTTGACGTCACCCGCACACCTCCAATCGACCGCAAGGTGGGCATGGTGTTCCAGAGCTACGCACTGTTCCCTCACCTGTCCGTGGGTGCGAATCTTGAACTCGGCCTCAAGGTGCGGGGGATTTCGCCGGCGGATCGCCTCAAGCGTGTTCAGGAGGTGCTCCAGTTGGTGCAGCTCGAGGATCAGGTCACCAAGAAACCAGGCCTGTTGTCGGGCGGACAACGTCAACGTGTGGCCCTGGCCAGAGCTCTCCTGAGGGATCCGCTCGTTTATTTGCTCGACGAACCGATGAGCAATCTGGATGCTCAGTTACGGGAGGATCTGCGACCACAACTGCGCAGACTGGTCCTCCGTGATCGCAAACCCGTGGTCTATGTGACCCACGATCAGCATGAGGCCATGGCGATGGCCGATCGGATCGCCGTGCTGAACAAGGGGCGGATCGAACAGGTGGCAAGCCCGAAGCAGCTTTATCAGAAACCACAGACCCTCTTCGTCGCCCAGTTCATCGGTCGACCGCAGATCAACGTTCTGCCTGTCAGCGAAGGCGTGATCCGCGCCATTCGACCGGAATGCCTTGCCATTACCCCGCAGGGTTTGCGCTGCCGTGTTCAGCACAGGGAATGGCTGGGGTCCAGTCAGATCCTCACGCTGGAGTCAGATCTCGGCCTGCTCAGGATGCTCACGTCAGCGGAACAGTCGGTGCCTGACGCACTGTCCGTCGGCTGGGCCCAGCAGGATGAACACCGCTTCGACAGCGCGACTGGGGATCGGCTGAACGACTAGCGCCGTGCTGCTTGCAGTGCCTGTCTGAGCAGATCGTCATGCGTCGACGCCTCTCGCCTGATCCCGTCCAGCGTTGCTCTGTTGATTGGAGTAGTCAGTTGGGCTGTCCAGCGTTGCACCAGGGTTTCTGGTGAGGGGAGTGCACGTAGATCGACACAGTCAACCCCAGCCATGGCAGCCGCCGCCGCAACTTTGGGGTCATAACTGAGCGCGGCGCAGGGTGCATCGGACAACTGCGCAAGAATCAGAGCATGGAGACGCATGGGGAGAACCAGTCGCGCCCGCCCAAACAGGTCAGCAACCTGCTCCAGCGACTCAGCCACCACACCTGAGGAACGCTCCAAGAGTGCCTCAGGAACAACGCCGAAGCTGTGAAGTTGGTCCATCAGCGACTGATCCTGGTTCTGGTGAAACGCAAGCCAGATCACAGCCGCATCGAGATCCGCAGACAGTTGGTGCACAGCCTCGAGAAGGAGGCCCCATGTCGTCCGATCGAGAAGCGCCGTTGGACGCCAGCAGAGCACGATGCTCACTCGATCGCGACCCTTATTCGTAACGATCGCCCGTCGGGGTGCGGCGTAACCCCACACAGGATCCGCCGCCATGGCCATGGGCACCTTGACGCCCCACCGCTCCGCCATGGCCAGAGAGGCTGGATCCCGCCAGCTGATCTGCTGTACTGCCGGCAACGTGATGCGCACGAGCAGGCGGCTGATCCAACGACGAAGGGGGCCGAGGCCTTGCCCCCAGAGAATCACCGGCTTGGCCAGGAGTCGTGCTGTGGCAATCAGACTGAGGTAATAAATCAGGCTTTTCAGACTGGTGCTGTCCTGGAGAAGGCTGCCGCCTCCAAGCACCACAGCATCGGCGGCGGCCACAGCGCGTATCGCCTTGGCCAGGGAACGACGCGGCACAATCTCCACCGCTGGATGCCGTCGCCGGACGGCCTGCCCGTCATGGGCGGTGATGATCGGAGTCCAGCCCTTCGGCAGGGACTGAAGCAGCACCGCCAGCAAGGCGTCATCACCAAGGTTGTGTTCGCCGTAATACCCACAGATCAGAACAGTTCCACCATCCGTGGCTTCGTTCACCGTTTCTGAGAACCGTTGGGCATGCCCATTATTGATTGATTGCCTTGCCTAGGCTCAAACCGAATCGAATCAGGAATGCACGCTCTGTCGCTCGGCACATGGTGGATCCATGTCACCTCGGTTCTGGAATGGGTTGCGGCCATCGCACTGCTCGGCAGGAAGGCGCGGTTGGACTCTCAGCCGGCCCTGCGCTGGCTTGCCCTCGCAATGACGCCAGCCCTGATCAGTGCCATGGCCGCATGCACCTGGCATCTCTACGACAACACGGAACAGCTCCGTGGCCTTGTTGTTCTGCAGGCTGGCTGCACAGCACTCGGCAATGTTTGTCTGGCCTGCGCCGCTTGGTGGCTCCTGCGATGCGAACGAACAGGGCAATCCATCAAGGCAATCGCGGAGCTTGAGGAATGATCAACTGGCTCCAGGGATTCAGCACGTTTGACCCTTCACCACTCTTTGCAGCCTCTCTGATTCCCTACCTTGCCTTCCTTCGTTGGATCGGGCGGTGCAAGAGCATTCATCCCCTGACTCTGTTGGGGTTCCGATTGACCCTTCTTTTTGTTGGGATCACCATTGCTGCAGCGGTGGTGGCCCTTCTGGTCTTCAACAGTGAGCTGGTCGCTGTGGATGCCTTGCATGGGGGGGCCGAGGCTTTTCTGACCCTCAGCAACGCCTTGATTGTTGCCGGTTTGCTGCTGCCTGGTCCCGTTGAAGCTCAGGCGGAATCGGGTGAATAACTTTTACGAGCTTTGGTTGGATCCGGGCTGAAACCTGAAGATGAGGTGTCTCTTAAGGGTCTGCATGTTCACCCCGCTTCTGGCCATCGCTCCCGCCTCCTTCACCTGGTCCCCGAAAGTGGCCCTGGTGATGATCGTGTGCAATGTCATCGCCATTGGCATCGGCAAGGCGACCATCAAATACCCCAATGAGGGCGCAAAGCTTCCCAACGCAGCGTTCTTCGGTGGCATGGGCCATGCCGCGCTGCTTGGAACCACAAGCCTCGGACACATCATCGGTCTTGGCGCCATCCAGGGACTCGCTGCTCGCGGCGTGCTCTGAGTTCTGAATCAGCCAGGGTTGATTCCAAATGGAATCGACCTCCTCAAAGACCAGTCATTGACTGGTCGTTTTTTGTCTCATGCCACAGATTCGGCTTTCCCCAGGCCGAGCGACCGTTGGTTGGCGCCGTTGAGATCGAACCGTTGCCTGATGCGTTCCATCATCTGGGGTGGTGTCAGACCAAGTTGCTCGAAACTCTGCTGAGGCGTTGCGTGATCCACGAGTTGATCCGGGATGCCGAGGCGGAACAGGGGGACCATCAGATCATGGTCGTTGAAAGATTCGAGAACGGCAGCGCCGAAACCACCAGCCAAGGCCCCTTCTTCCATCGTGACAACCTTGCCGATGCGTCGAGCCAGTGGGTGGATCAGGGCTTCATCCAGGGGCCGCAAGAAGCGCGCATCAATCAC
>WTHL01000294.1 GCA_011523155.1 Synechococcus sp. PL34863bin_39
TGCGCGGGCTGCGGCTATCGCTGGCTGTGGTCACGGCCCTGGTGGTGGTGAGTGCCATGGCGGCCGTGGGTGTGGTGCTCGTGATTGCGCTGCTGTGTGCCCCTGTGCTCCCTGGTTTGCAGCGGGTCGCCAGCCTGCGCGCAGCCATGGTTCGTGCGTCCTTCCTCGGACTTGTCCTCAGTGGTGCCGGCTTCGGGCTCGCCCTCGCGCTCAATCTCCCGCCCGGCCCCTTGATCGGTGTGGCCTGCCTTGGACTGCTGCTTCCCGGAGCAACGTTTCGCTGAGGTTCCACAGACGTTCCCGTTGGTCCCCATCTCTGGCGGCAGCGGCAACCGGCTGGAGACGGGGTTCCCCCCTGAGGCCTCCGAAGGCACCGGGACCGTAGTGCTCCCCTCCCTGCGCGGAGGATGCGGTGGCCGCATGGAGTTGCGGCAGGGCACCCATGGCAGCGCTCTGGAAGAGCGGATCCATCATCCGGTAGGCGACCGATTCGATCCAGGACCCATTGGCGGCGACCGACGCCGGTTGGAGGTTGGTGCGTGCCAGTCCCGGATGGGCCGCCAGGGAACGGATGGTGCTGCCGCGCTTCTGGAGTCGTTGATCGAGTTCCAGGGCGAACATCACGTTGGCGAGTTTGCTCTGGCTGTAGGCCTTCCAGCGGTCGTAACGGTGGTTGCCGTTGGGGTCCTCCCAGGCGATGCGTCCGAAGTACTGGGCGCCGGATGTGACCGTGACGACCCTGGCGTCCGCGCGCCCCTCCATCAGGGGTAGCAGGTCAGTTGTCAGTGCCATATGGCCCAGATGGTTGGTGGCCCACTGGAGTTCAAATCCCTGCCTGCTCAACAGCCGCGGTGGGGCCATCACGCCTGCATTGTTCAGCAGCAGGTTGAGCCGCCCGTAGCGGCGCTGAACCGTTTCTGCGCAGTTCTGCACGCTTTGCAGGTCCGACAGGTCGAGATCCACGAGGTCGACAGCGCCACCACTGCTGTCCTGCAGCAGCTCCCGCCGAGCCGATTCCGCCTTGCGGGGGCTCCGGCAGGCCAGGACCACCGTGGCGCCGGCCCGCTTCAGGGCACGCGCCGATTCCAGGCCGAGTCCGCTGCTGGCACCGGTGATCAAGGCGATCCGACCGTGCTGGTCAGGGATGTCGGTGGCGGACCAGCCCATGGAGGCGCGATCAAGAAAAGTCATTCTGCTGATCTCGGGCCTCAGCGGTGACGGGCACAGACCTCCAGCAGCGTCGGTCCCACCCAGAAGCAGCCCGGCTCTTGGCGTGATTGCGCGATCTCGTTGCGGGCTTCTTTGGCGTCATCGGTGGTCCAGAGCCCCAGGTGGATCAGTGTGTGGCCGTAGACCGTCACAAACCGCTCCATCCATTGCGCCGCCATCGAGTCCGGTCCGCCGAGCACCGGCAGGGGCTTGAGGTGTTCGATCGTCCAGCCGCGACCGTTGAGAAGTCTGGGCAGCCTGCGATTCACATCCGGATCGCCTCCGATCTCCCGGAAGCTGCGCTGGCAGGCCTGGCCGAAACGGTGGATCGCCCGTCCATGGGGGTGGAGCGCGAACGTATCCCAGTGAACGTATTCGTGGATCAGCCAGCGTCCACCTGATCTCAGGCAGAGCTCCATGCCGTTGAGCAGGGGCTCCAGGTCCGAGAGGAACATCGCCACCCACCGACACCAACCCAGGTCAAACGTCTCCTCAGGCCAGGGATCGCGGAGCAGATCAAAGGGCCGGAGCTCCAGCTGCGGCAGCGCCATGCGGTCCGCGAGGTGCCGGCCTGCCTCCACGTACACCGCGCTGCGTTCGAGCCCCAGCACCCGGCCATCGGCACCCACGCGCCTGGCCAGATCCTGGGCCGCGAACCCCGGCCCGGCGCCGACATCGAGAACCCGTTGACCGGGCTGAAGCCCCACCCGCGTCCATGCGGCCTGCGCAGTGGGTTGCCAGAGCTGATTCTGGAAGCGGAGGCGTTCCAGCTCGTCGGCATGGGTGCCGAGGAGATAGCTGCTGGACTCCTCCATTGCGGTGGAACGACGCGACTCAGTCTTCGGGGAATAGCAGCATCGCCAGCTCGTCCGCATCCACGTCGTAGACCCGCGCGAGGCTGGTCTCGATCGCACTCGTGACTTCGCCGGGCAGGAAGCGCATGGCGTTGAGCGCGTCCTCGGTGATCTCGTCACTCAACAGTTGGTCGTCGCTGTCGAGCTTCTCGTCGTTGATCACCGCCATCACCCAGCTCTGGTAGGCGTAGACCA
>WTHL01000067.1 GCA_011523155.1 Synechococcus sp. PL34863bin_39
GGTGGGTGGTGTCCTCGACGAGCTGCAGTGGATCACACTGCTGCGCACGGCGGGGGCTTATCAGATGTATCGCCAGAGCATGCAGCAGGCCATCAGCCCCGTCTCCGTGGCCAGCTTCCTGCTGCTGGATCCGATCTTTCCCCGCTCCGTGCGTTTCTGCCTGCAGGGCATCAATGACACCCTCGAGCAGATTGAACAACGACCTGTTCAGGGAGCGCCCGATGAGCTCGACTGCCTGCGCGGACAACTGTTGGCACGCTGGAGCTACGTGCGGATCGACGCTCTGATCACGAGCGGACTGCATGAAGCCATCGACCAGCTGCAGCAGGACCTCAACCGACTTCACAGCCTGATTCAGGCCCGCTACTTCACCATCACCGACCTGCCGACCGCCCCAACCGATCCCGCATGCGCGCTCACATCCATCACCGCCTGACGTACCACTACGCAGCTCCGGTGACCCTGGGCGACCACCGGCTCTGCCTCAAACCGAGAGGGCAGGGATTCCAGCGGCTGCTCGAGCATCAGCTGACCGTGCTGCCTGAACCCAGCCAGGCGCGGGAGCTGGTGGCCGCCAGCGGCGACGAGATCCTGAGGCTGGCCTTCCTGGGCAGCACCGATCACCTCAGCTTCGAGGCCCGCAGCCTGGTGGAAACGCGGCCGGCTCCTCCCCTGGACAGCTGCTTCAACGGCATCGAGCCTCCGCTGCCGTACCCCCGCGGTCGCCTGAATCAGGATCTGCACGGAGCCCTCGATGGCTGGCTGCCCAACGGTCAGCACGAGCCATCGGCGATCGACCTCACCCAGGAAGCACTGATGGGGAGCAATCAGCAGACCCTGGCATTCCTGACACAGCTGATTGCGCTGATTCAGGAGCGTGTCAAATACACCCAGCGCCACGTGGGTCCGGCCTGGCCGGCAGGGCGAACCCTGCGTGAACGCATCGGGTCCTGCCGGGATCTCGCCATGCTGATGGTGACGTGCTGTCGGGTCGTCGGCCTGCCCGCCCGCTTTGTCAGCGGCTATCAGCTGCTGGATCCGGCCCCCGCGTCCTACGACCTGCACGCCTGGGCGGAGGTCTACCTGCCCGGGGCTGGTTGGCGAGGCTTCGATCCGAGTGCCGGCGCAGAGGTGAACGAGCGTTACGTCGTTCTGGCGACATCATCGAAACCGGAGCTGACCGCCGCCGTCAGCGGCACCTTCTGCGGCCCCCCCGACACACGCAGTGATCTGAGCTGGACGATCAGCGTTGAAGAGGGTGAAGGTGCACCTCCCCCCGAGGTTCGCGAGCCCGCGCAACCTCTGGTTCAGGCGGCCTGAAGAATGGGCCCGACGCCGTGCAGCACGGGCTTGGGAGCACCGGTAGCGGTGGCAGCCATCAGTGCCGGAATCCTGGCGCTGTTGTAGACGCGGAATTCCCGCACCAACGAGACCCCGTCCTCCCGCACGGCCTGATTCAGCACCACCGATCCGTCGGGATCGGAGATGGAGCGATGGAAGGTGCCGGGGGGAATGCGCAGGATGTCGCCGCCGCTCTCCAGGCGCACGATGTGGAACGGAACCTCCCAGGCGAGATTCACCAGATAGAAGGTGCGTCCTCCACTCGCCGCCAGCAGATTGTCCTCCTGGTGAGGATGCAGATAGAACTGCCAGGCACCCGTTGACGCATCATCCGGAGGACTGACCGCCGGCCCGGAATGAATCACAAGATCGCGCGCGTTCGACGTGTCCACGGTGACGTCGAAAAAACGAACCGATGGAGTATCCCGAAAGCGCTCGTAAGCCAGCAGTTCGAACATGGACGATCCCGGCTGAACCGGCTCTCTGGGCTGGTTGTACCGAAACCATCCGGTCAGAACGGTGGCAACCAACACCGCTTTGGCCACTCCCTGGGATTCACCCTCCCAGATAGGCCATCTCAGCGTGGGGGGCCGACTGGGGCAGCTGCGCCCGCCGTTCACTGAAGCGGTCATCACGGCCGCGCCAGAGAGCCCGCAGGGCCGCATCCAGGGCAGCCGGATCCGGGCTTGGAGCGAGGCAGGAACGCAGATCAACCCCTTCGGAGGCGAACAGACAGGTGAAGGCCTGCCCGTCAGCGGTGATCCGCAGCCGGTTGCAGTCACCGCAGAACGGCTCGGTGATCGAGGCGATCACCGCCACGACCCCGCCACCATCGCGGTACCGCCAGCGACGCGCGGTTCCATGGGGGGCACGCCCCAGGGGATCCAGCGCCCAGCGCGTCTGCAGA
>WTHL01000082.1 GCA_011523155.1 Synechococcus sp. PL34863bin_39
CCCCAGCACATCCGCACTGTGCGTGGATTCGGCTATCGCTTCGGCTGACCGTGATGGCAGGCGGTTTCTGGTCGGGGCTGGTCATCGGATTGGCCCTCAGCAGCGGATGGGCCTGGCTGCGTCAACGCCGTCATCCGGATCGAAAACGTCAGGCTGGTTCTGAGGCATCATCACCCCAGCTTCTCTCCACAGCCCAGTTGCTCGCCTGGATTGACGAGGCCACACAAGGCTGGGTGATCATCAAGCCAAACCTGAGCATCGGTTACATCAACAACAAAGCGGAGCTTCTCCTTCGGATTCCCCAGCACACACTTGTTCGAGGCCATCCGGTCGATCAGATCCTCGATGTGGAACGGGTGCACGAAGCCCTCATGACTGTTCGGCATCAGCAGCGACCGCAGCGGATCGAATGGGAGTTGCAGGGACATCCAATCGAAACCGTGCTGCTGCCGGGCGCAGACGGTTGGATCCTGATGCTGCTTCAGAGCAGCCAATCCCTGGAAGCCCAGCAACAGCAGCAGGAACGCTGGGTCAGCGACGTGGCCCATGAATTGAAAACCCCCCTCACCGCACTGATGTTGGTGAGTGACCGACTGGAGTCAGCCGTGGGCGGCAGTGATGCTGTGCTGATTGAACGCCTTCAAAAGGAACTGCGCAGACTGCAGCGGCTGGTGGAGGACCTTCTGGAACTCTCACGTCTGGAGAACATCCTGCCGTTGAATGCCAGGGACTATCCCGTGCTGAGCCTTCGTGACCTGGTGCTTCAGGCCTGGAGCAGCATCGATCCACTGGCCGAAAAGCGTGGAATCACTTTGACGATCGTCGGTGCTGCTGAGGCCTGCATCCGGGGCGATCAACCCCGATTGCACCGCGCCATTCTCAACCTTCTAGACAATGCACTGCGTTATGCACCGGAGGGGAGCGATGTGCAGGCGGAGATTCAAGCGAGTGGTGGCTGGTGGCTCCTTGCCATCCGGGATCAGGGCCAGGGGTTGAGCGATGCCGATCTCGACAAGATGTTTCAGCGCTTCTACCGAGGCGATCCGTCGCGCACCCGATCCAACCGAAGCGGCAGTGGTCTGGGGCTGGCCATTGTTCAGCAGATTGCCGTCAATCACGGAGGACGGGTGCAGGCGAGGAACAACCCGGAGGGCGGAGCCAGTATGGAATTGCTGCTTCCTCGGCACGGCAGGGTCGTCTGATCAATGCCCGATCCGTCAAAGCCCCCCCCGCGGGGGGAACGACTGCAAAAGTTGATCGCCGCCGCTGGCCTCTGTTCCCGGCGGAACGCGGAGGACTTGCTGCGGAACGGACGGGTGCGCATCAACAATCGCGTGGCCCAGCTCGGTGACCGCGCGGACCCCGAGCAGGACGACATCCTGGTTGACGGACAGCCGCTGCGCCAAAGGACTGAGCCTCTGGTGCTGCTGATGAACAAACCCCGAGGGGTGATCAGCAGCTGCCATGACCCTGAAGGTCGCAGGATTGTTCTCGATCTCCTCCCTCCGTCACTCCGTCGGGGTCTGCATCCAGTTGGCCGCCTTGACGCAGAGAGCCGAGGTGCCCTGCTACTCACCAATCAGGGCGAACTGACCCTGCAACTGACCCATCCCCGCTACTCCCACAGCAAGACCTACAGGGTCCTTGTGCAGGGGCGACCGAGCCAACAGGCTCTGAATGCCTGGCGGAATGGAATGCTTCTGGACGAGCGGATGACCCAACCAGCCGAGGTGAAGGAATTGACGCGAGGGAAGAACGGAACATGGTTGGAGGTGGTGCTCAGGGAAGGACGCAACCGCCAGATCCGTCGCCTCGCAGACCAGCTTGGTCATCCCGTGCTGGACCTCCAGAGAGTGGCAATCGCAGGTCTTTCCCTGGGGTCTCTGGAAGAGGGTCGCTGGCGTCGGCTGAAGGCGCGAGAATGGGCACTGCTGAAAAGCCCGCCGCGATGACATTCCTCAGGCTGTGGGCTCGCACTGGTGCCAAACCGATCAGGAGCTCCAGAAAGGCTGAGGCCTCCTCCAACGACAATCCGCTTGCACTGGCTGGTCAACAGCTGAAAAGCCGACGGGAGGAACTGGGTCTGAGCATGCGCCAGCTGTCCCGCGAGCTCCGCATCACCACAACAGTTCTGGAGGCACTCGAAAAGGGCTGGGCTGATCGACTCCCCGAGGCGGCCTATCTCGGCACGATGCTGTCGCGGCTGGAACGCCACCTTGATCTGCCGGACAACAGTCTGCGGGGC
>WTHL01000277.1 GCA_011523155.1 Synechococcus sp. PL34863bin_39
ATTCAGACTGGCATTAACCACGTATGCGTGCCCCCGGGTTCGGCGTTAGCTGTCGAGTGACAGCTTTGCCTTCATTTTACGGAGTGCGCCAGACGGGATCAGAGCTTGCGGTCAACCTGGTCGGTCTGGCTGAGCAGGAACAGGCCGATGCTCGCAGGAATGACCACGATCACAGTGCCCCACACGAGGCTGCTCAGGAAGTTGGCGAGGGAGGGGGTCATGTCGACGCAGTACCGATGGCCTGGATCCGGAGATCTTAGGGATTGTCGGTCTCTTTCTACGATGCTGCGGTGATTGCTTCGAGCTTTGTGACGCCAGCCACGCTTGCCTTGCTGCCTGCCCTCCATCTCGGGCTGGGCCTGCTGCTGGCGGCCTGGACGCTCTGCTTCCTGGTGCGGATCGTGTTGACCTGGTACCCCCAGGTGGATCTGACGTCAGGTTTCTGGCCCCTGGTGGCTGTACCGACCGAGCCCCTGCTCAGGCTGAGCCGCCGTCTGGTCGCTCCGATCGGCGGCGTTGACGTCACGCCGGTGATCTGGGTCGGCGTGATCAGCCTGGTGCGGGAGTTGCTCGTCGGCCAGCAGGGCCTGGTGTCCCAGCTGTTGATGCGCAGCGCTGCGATCGGCTGATCAGAGCATGTCCTGCTCGACGAATTTCGTGTGCACGTCGCCGTTCTGAAACTCCGGACGGTCGAGAAGCTTGAGGTGAAATTCAACGGTGGTGGGAATGCCCGTCACCGCACATTCATTCAGAGCCCGTCGCATGCGCTTCAGCGCACTCTCCCTGTCGGGCGCCCAGATGATCAGCTTGCCGATCAGTGAGTCATAGAAGGGGGGGATGTCGTAGCCGGTGTACACGTGGCTGTCGACACGGATACCAGGCCCTCCGGGCGGGAGCCAGCCCGTGATCTTTCCGGGGGCGGGGCGGAAGTTGTGGGATGCATCTTCCGCGTTGATCCGGCATTCGATCGCGTGGCCGCGCAGCTGAATGGCGTCCTGGGTGACGCTGATCGGTTCACCGCCCGCGATTCGCAGCTGTTCGGCGATCAGATCGATCCCCGTGACCATCTCCGTCACAGGATGTTCCACCTGAATGCGGGTGTTCATTTCCATGAAATAGAACCCGCCGCTGCGATCGAGCAGGAACTCGACGGTGCCTGCCCCTTCGTACTGAATGCTGCGCGCTGCGGCAACGGCGGCCTCACCCATGCGCCGGCGCAGTTCCGGATCAAGGGCCGGGCTGGGAGCTTCCTCGAGCAGTTTCTGATGGCGCCGCTGGATCGAGCAGTCGCGCTCTCCGAGGTGAACAACGTTGCCGTGGCGATCAGCCAGCACCTGCACCTCCACGTGCCGGGGACGATCGATGAATTTCTCCATGTACAGGCCCGGGTTGCCGAAGGCGGCTTCCGCTTCACCCTGGGCTGCCTTGAACAGGCTGTGGAGCTGATCAGGGCCTGGAACCAGGCGCATCCCCCGGCCGCCGCCGCCGGCGGTCGCCTTGATCATCACCGGGTAACCCATCTGCTCAGCCAGAGCTGCCGCATCGTCAGGGGTCGAGAGCAGCCCTTCACTGCCGGGCACGGTGGGAACACCGACCCGCTGCATCGTGCTTTTGGCCGTGGCCTTGTCACCCATGGATCGGATCGCATGGGGGGATGGGCCCACGAACGTGATGCCGTGGTCGCGGCACATCTCCGCGAACCGATCGTTCTCTGCCAGAAAGCCGTAGCCCGGATGGATGGCGTCGACGCCGCGTGAGGTGGCTGCGGCGAGGATGTTGGGGATATTGAGGTAACTCTTGCTGCTGGCCGCTTCTCCGACGCAGACCGCTTCGTCGGCGAGCTGCACGTGGAGAGCATTGCGATCGACCGTGCTGTAGACAGCGACCGTGGCGATCCCCAGTTCTCTGCAGCTCCGAATGATCCGGAGAGCGATTTCGCCGCGGTTGGCGATCAGCACCTTGCCGATGGGCATCCCGCAGGTTCCATGCAAGGGCGGATCGTATCAGCGCTCACCCTTTGGGGTCCAAATTGTTCTGGAACGACGTGGTCCCAGAGGAGGGTGTTCGGCTCTCCGCCGGCGGAGTTCGGGGGGCATGGACCACGGCCCGTTATGATCCACCCCGACGAGACCCGAGCGGTTCCGTCAGCCACGCGGATGTGGTGGAATTGGTAGACACGCACGTTTGAGGGGCGTGTGGCTTCGGCCTTGCGAGTTCAAGTCTCGCCATCCGCACTTTTTCTTC
>WTHL01000253.1 GCA_011523155.1 Synechococcus sp. PL34863bin_39
GATACACACTGCCCGAGATGGGCGAGCTCTGGACTGACAGGGCGAAATACCAAAGCTGGCTTGACGTCGAGGTCGCCGCCTGTGAAGCCAACTGCACCCTCGGCCGCGTGCCGGAGGCAGCCATGGAGGAGATTCGCAGCAAGGCGGCCTTCGAGCCTGAGCGCATTCTCGAAATCGAAGCCGAAGTGCGCCACGACGTGATCGCCTTTCTCACCAACGTGAATGAACACGTGGGTGATGCAGGCCGCTTCATCCATGTGGGCATGACCAGCAGCGATGTGCTGGACACGGGTGTGGCGCTGCAGATGAAAGCATCCGTGGCATTGCTGCGCCAGGAGCTCAAAGCTCTGGATGCCGCCATCACCAACCTGGCTTCAGCGCACAAATCCACCGTGATGATCGGGCGCTCCCACGCGATCCACGGCGAACCCATCACCTTTGGATTCAAGCTGGCCGGCTGGCTGGCAGAGACCCGTCGCAATGCCGAGCGCCTCGAACGCCTTGAGAAAGATGTGGCCGTCGGCCAGATCAGTGGTGCCATGGGGACCTATGCCAACACCGATCCCGAAGTGGAGCGCCTCACCTGTGAGCGCCTTGGCCTCACCCCCGACACCGCCAGCACCCAGGTGATCTCCAGGGATCGTCATGCTGACTACATCCAGACCCTGGCCCTGGTTGGTGCGTCGCTGGATCGTTTCGCGACGGAGATCCGCAACCTTCAGAGAACCGACGTTCTCGAGGTGGAGGAAAGTTTCGCCAAGGGGCAGAAAGGCAGTTCCGCCATGCCCCACAAACGCAATCCAATCCGCAGCGAACGCATCAGCGGTCTGGCAAGGGTTCTGCGCAGCTACGTGGTGGCAGCCCTTGAGAATGTGGCCCTGTGGCACGAGCGAGATATCAGCCACAGCTCAACCGAACGGATGATGCTGCCGGACTGCTCGGTCACCCTTCACTTCATGCTCCGGGAAATGACCGCCGTGGTGGCTGGCCTTGGGGTCTACCCCGACAACATGCGCCGCAACATGAATGTCTACGGAGGCGTGGTCTTCAGTCAGCGCGTGCTGCTTGGCCTGGTGGACGCTGGCATGAGCCGTGAGGACGCCTACCGCGTGGTGCAGCGCAACGCCCACACCGCATGGAACAGCGAAGGTGGCGATTTCCGCGCCAACCTGGCAGCGGATCCGGATGTGACCGAGAAACTCACAGCCGAGCAACTGGCGGACTGCTTCAGCACTGACCTGCACCAGGCGAATCTGGGGGTGATCTGGGAGCGTCTTGGCCTTTGATCCGCTGGTGCCGGCTCTGTTCTGGACACCCTATGCCGACTGGATTTACACGATCGGAAGCACCACAGGACTGCTGCTGATCGTGTGGCTGGTCCTGAGGCCCAGGTCAGAGTCCTGAAGACCGGCTGGCAGGATGAAGAGCGAGACAGACGCGCCTCAGCGGGGTGCTCACACGCATGGTGGCAGCGACGCGCATTGAGACCGACAGCATGGGGCCGATTGAGGTGCCTGCGGATGCTCTCTGGGGAGCCCAGACCCAACGATCCCTGCACAACTTCGACATCGCTGCCGACCGCATTCCGGCCGAGCTGATCCATGCGCTGGCGCGCGTGAAACAGGCGGCTGCACTCAC
This sequence comes from Synechococcus sp. PL34863bin_39, assembly GCA_011523155.1. The sequence continues at coordinate 1,639 of WTHL01000253.1, forward strand.
CAATGCCCGCCTGGGGGTCCTCGACCAGGAACGAAGCGACCACATCATCGCAGCCGCAGCTGCTGTGGCCGAGGGGCAGCACGACGAGCAGTTCCCCCTCCGGGTCTGGCAGACCGGCAGCGGCACCCAGACCAACATGAACCTCAATGAGGTGATCAGCAATCTGGCGTCTCAGGCGGTGGGGGCACCGCTGGGGAGTCACACGCCCCTGCATCCCAACGACCATGTCAACCGATCACAATCCACCAACGACGCCTTTCCCGCCGCCATCCATGTCGCTGCAGCGGAGGGCATCAGCCGCCGTCTGCTTCCGGAACTTGAACGACTCACCCAGGCCTTCAGCGCAAAAGTGAACGCCTGGGAGAGCATCGTGAAGATCGGCCGCACCCATCTTCAGGATGCCGTGCCCCTGACGCTTGCGCAGGAGGCCTCCGCCTGGCGCGATCAGATCAAGACGGCTTCAGGCCGCATCGAAGCAAGCCTTGCCGAGGTGCTTCCCCTCCCGCTCGGGGGAACCGCCGTTGGGACCGGACTCAATGCTCCCGAAGGCTTCTCGGTGATGGCGGCTGAGGAACTGGCCCGACTGACGGGGCTCTCCTTCAGCAC
>WTHL01000232.1 GCA_011523155.1 Synechococcus sp. PL34863bin_39
AGCGATCGTTGCTCACCTCCGCCGCAAGGCGGAGGTTTTTTATTAGCGCAACAGCCAACGCCGATCTCGCAGCGTCGCTCATAAGTCGAGATCAACCAGCGCGTAACCCTCAGGAGGCTGTCCCTTTTCAGCCGGTACCGCCCGATGGGTGCCGCTGACTGCAGGCGCGAGACGACCCGATAGGGAGCTGAAGTAGGCCTGCTCGCCCGACAGCTCCGCCTCCGTCATGCTCGAAATAACAGCAGGATCACTGGTTTGACGTCGTTGCAAGGGCTCCATCGCCCGAGCTGGCGCAAGGAGAGCCATGAACGCCATCGTCAGCATGAAAAATGAAGTCAAAGGCACCATGGCGATGCAGGGATCACGGTGTCCTTCCCATAGCTACGGCGGCCGCACACGACCACCCTCACCAATGGCAGAACCAGGTCACGATGGCCTGCGGCGATGACGCGTCTACACAGGAATTCGGGAGTCGCGCCAATGTGCAAGAACGTCGTCGAAGCTGCGCGACCATTGCTTGGGTGTGGTCAACTCATCGGACAGTTGCGCCTGGAGCACGCCACGATGCAGCGCAGAGTGCACAGCATCGCTCTTCAATCCCTTGTCGCAGTAGTGCGCGACCAGCGCATCACCAAAGCGCTCCAGGAAACTGGAACCCACAACGACACGACCTGCAATCGCCGTATTCACCACCAGCTCCATCGGCGTGACGCCATAGGCCCGTGGTCCCGACCAATGGGACCCCGAAACCTGGGGGTCCAACAGCACCTGCCCCCCCGATTGCCAGTATTTCAACTGCAGGTAAATCTCATCGCCGCCATAGCCGCGAAACGCATCGTTGAACCCACCAATGGAAACCCAATCACTGAGACGTGTTAACAAAGCCCAGTTCCCGGTGGCACCGATCGGATAAGGATCCGGCTCATTGGTATCAACCAGATGATGCCAGGTTCCCCAGAAGTTCGACTCCAGGGTGAGGCGATACGCACCCCAAATCTCAGGGGACCCAAAGCTGACACCAAAATGGATCAAACTCTTGGCGGGGTAGACACCGGAGCGTATCCGTTCACGCAGCAACGCAAACGACCCTGGCTTCATCAACACATGCGAATCGAGCATTAGCAACCATTGACCCCGTGCAACTGATGCTCCAAACGACCGGGGATAATTGACACCTTTGACCGTTCCAGCCTCGAGGTAGCGCAACCCAGGGCGCCCAAATGATTCACAAACATCGCGAACATCCTTCGACGGCTCGTTATCAACAACAAGAACTTCAATTCCCGCCTCCAAACCAGCATTCAAGAGGCCCTGCAATGTGAACCACAGTTCATTCTCTTTGCCACGCACAGGAATGACGATTGAAAGCCAAGGAGCCTCCTGCCCCGTGTTCTTCAAGTCAGCCACAACCACATCCGCGGGAACGGATGAAAGATCTAGAACAAAAACATCACGTTCAGAACAGCGTGACTGTGGTTTGTCAGCATTTGTAGGTGCCGTCAGATGCCACGCCCAACCCAGAAGTTGATGGCGTCAGGCCAGCCAGGACCGCAGCAACGGCAAGCTCAGGCCGATCACATTGGAGTAGCAACCATCGAGGCGTTCAATGCAGCAACCGCCTCGACCTTCAAGGGCAAAGCCACCAGCGCATTGCAATGGCTCTCCAGTGGCGACATAGGCCTCAATCTCATCGTCCGTGAGAGTGGCAAACAACACGCGGGTGGTGACACAACAGCGCAATGGCTGTGCCTGTTCAGTGGCTGACGGGCCAGGCAACAGGCAGTGACCGGTGTGCAGTTCTCCCCAGTTGCCACGCAGGCGTTGCCAGCGGGCGAACGCTTCCGAACCATCCGCTGGCTTGCCGAAGATCTCGCCATCGAAAGCAAGAACTGAGTCACAACCCAGGACAAACCGAACGGACGAATCATCGGGATGCCCCCCAAGACGGTCGCGGACTGCCGCGGCCTTGGCATCCGCCAGCAGCTGCACCAACGCCTCAGGCGTTGCCGCCTTGATCGTGTCCTCATCCACACCGCTGACCATCACCCGCGCGGGTATGGAGGCCTGTGCCAACAGGCGACGTCGAGCGGGCGACGCCGAAGCCAGGATCAGCATCGTTTCCAGTCATCCGGCTTGATTCTGGCAAGGGCAACGCCTCGATCCATTGCGTCGGGCAACACAATGGTCGTGATGCGTTCCAGCGCTTTGACCGCTCCCGCCCAATCCCTGCTCACCCAGCGCTCCCTGCAACGGGCGAGGCAGGCCATGCGCTGTCTGCCGTTCCAGCATGCGTTCTACGGCTTGCTGGTACAAGGCGCCCTGAGCAGCACGGAACTGACGATGCGGAGTGATTGGGGCGACCTGTGCCGCAGCCGCCTGAACCGCTCGCGCACGGAAGATGCCTTGATCTGGTTGATTCAGCTGGGCGTGCTGCGACGCGAGGTGGATGGACAGGGGCTCACGGAGCGGGTGCGGCTCACACCGATGGGACTGGACCTGCTGCGGTCCTGGCCCGAAGCCATCCCGCCAGCCCCGCTGCATCAACAACTGCACCACTGGCTGCGACGCCACCGACCGAGACTGTGATGCGGCCCCTGATGGTTCTGGGCACCAGCAGCGGTGCAGGCAAATCCCTGATGACTGCCGCACTCTGTCGGGTGCTGAAGCGACGGGGCGAAACGCCGCTTCCCTTCAAGGGGCAAAACATGAGCAACAACGCCTGGGTGGACCAGAGCGGCGGAGAAATGGCCTATTCCCAGGCACTCCAGTCCTGGGCAGCCGGACTCGAACCGGAATGCGCCATGAATCCGGTGCTGCTCAAACCCCAGGGTGATTCAACCAGTGAGCTGATTCACCTGGGGCAGTCGGTGGGCAAAGCACGGGCCGAGACCTACTACGAGGACTGGTTTCGTCCAGGTTGGGCCGCAGTGCGCAAGGGCCTGCACGAACTCCAGGCCCGACGCCCCCATGGTCGCCTGGTGCTGGAGGGCGCTGGCAGCCCGGTGGAAGTGAATCTGCAACGCCGTGACCTCACCAATCTGCGATTGGCGCAGTACCTCCGCGCCAACTGCCTGCTGGTTGCCGATATCGAACGGGGCGGTGTATTTGCCCAGATCGTCGGCACGCTCAACCTGCTGCGTCCAGTGGAACGCCCCCTGATCAAGGGCATCCTGATCAACCGTTTCCGGGGCCGTCAATCACTGTTTGACGAAGGACGCCGCTGGCTTGAAGCCCACACCGGCGTCCCAGTGCTTGGGGTGATGCCCTGGCTGGATGAGCTGTTCCCACCGGAAGACTCCCTCGACCTTCTGGAGCGACGGGGCCGCAAACGCGGCGCAGAGCTGGAGATTGCGGTGCTGCGGCTGCCATCGCTCAGCAACTTCTCCGACCTCGACCCCCTGGAGGCCGAACCGACGGTGCAATTGCGCTGGCTCTCACCCGGAGAAGAACTGGGCCAACCGGATGCCGTGATCGTGCCAGGGAGCAAACAGACGCTGCGGGATCTCGCCGCCCTGCGCAGCAGCGGACTCGACCAGAGCCTGGTCCGCTACGTCCAGAGGGGCGGACAACTCGTCGGCATCTGCGGTGGGATGCAACTGATGGGGCGAGAACTCCATGACCCCGACGGGCGTGAAGGCGGCGACATTGGCAGCACCTGCCCCGGCCTGGATCTACTGCCCCTCCGGACCAGCTTCACAGCCACCAAAGCGTTGCGCCAACGCAGCAGCACGGCCGCATGGCCAGCTTCTCCGAGCCATGAAGCACTGGTGCTGGAGGGATTCGAATTGCACCGAGGCAGCACCAGCGTGCTGGACGACTGCGCCCCTCTGTGCTCCGATCCAGGGCTGGGCTGGATCAGCCAGGGCGGTGATCAGGGCGGTGTGGTGATGGGCACCTATCTCCATGGCGTCTTTGAGAGCGGTCCATGGCGACGCCGCTGGCTCAACCTGCTGCGGCAGCGCAAAGGACTGGCTCCCCTCAGGGAAAACCAACCTCACCACAGCCGTCAACGGGAGGCGCTGCTGGAACGGCTTGCCGATGCCTTCGAGGCCCATGTGAATCTTGAGCCGCTACTGAAGGGGGCATGAGCACCGTGCGTATCCAATGGCCCAATGGGTGCAACAGCGACCATGCCATCGGCGTGGATTGGCTGGCAGCCGCCCGTCAGGCGGGGGTCAGCATCCCCACCGGTTGCATGGGAGGCAGCTGTGGCGCCTGCGAGATCGAGGTGAACGGCACCACGGTGCGGGCCTGCATCAGCACGGTGCCGGGGAGCCGCTCGGGTCATCTCCGGGTGGACTTCGCCAGTGACCCTCACTGGTGAGTCCAATGCCGACCAATCCTGGCGATCCCAACCACGCCCTGCCAAAGACATCCCAGCGACACCACCGGGTTAATAGCTGACCCCATGGGTGTCCTCGCAGGATTGGCAGCAGCTCTGGCCTGGACCCTCGCCAGCAGCCTCTGGCGCAGCCTCAGCACCTCACTGACGGCGATCCAGTTGAACGGCCTGAAAAATTGGATCGCCTGCCTGATCCTGACGCCAGTGCTTCTGGGAATTCCCTGGTTCGAGCAGACCGGGAGCTGTCTGATCCTCCTGAGCAGCGGCGTGGTTGGGATCGCGATCGGTGACAGCTTCTATCTTGCGGCGTTACGCCGTCTCGGCACCCGCCGCACACTCACCTTTGAAGCCGTGGCACCTCTTGCCGCGGGGATCAGCGGACTGATCTGGATGGGGGAACGGGTCAGCAGCCTCAGCTGGGCAGGAGCGGTTCTTGTCAGCGCATCGGTGCTGATCGTGGCGCGCCAGCAGCCACCGGATCAGACATCCTTCACGGACCGTCGAAGGACAACCCAACTCCTTGGAGCCACCCTGGCACTGCTGGCAGTGGCCTGTGGCGTAGGCGGTGCGGCCCTCTCCCGCGGCGTCCTCTTGAGCACGTCGCTATCGCCGCTCCAAAGCAGTGCCGTGCGGCTGCTTGGTGGAGGGCTGGCCTTACTCCCCTGGCTGCGTCACCCCGCAATGCTCCCAGGGCGATCGGTGCCAGTGACGGGGCCAACACCCGCGCAGCCCAGAGCGATTCGTGTGGTGGCAGCCACCCTTCTGGGGACCAATGTCGGCATCCTGCTGCAGCAAACCGCGCTGCAACGTCTTCCACTGGCCGTGGCGATCACCCTGCTCAGCACCGCGCCGGTCATGGCACTGCTGGTGGCGCGGCACGAGGGTGACAAGCCTCAGTTGGCAGGTCATGCCGCGTCGTTGCTGGCCGTCAGCGGCGTCGCCCTGGCCATGCTGAACTGACGCTGCGTCTGTGATGCCATGCCTGCTCATCGCTGGTTCATGCTGTTCAGCGCCATCGCCGGCCTGATCACGATGGTGGCCTGGATCGGGGAGATCGATCTCGGGATTGAGGACTCCCTTGCACCACTCAGCGATCATCCGGCCAAACCGTCAGGATCAACACCCCAAACCCCCCAGCCATGAGCCCGGCCGCTTCAGCCACCTATTTCGGAGCCAACAGCTGGCTGCTCGAAATCGCAAACCTGCGGATTCTGGTGGATCCATGGCTTGTGGATGACCTGGTGTTCCCTCCGGGGCCCTGGCTTCTGAAGGGAGAACTGCCCAAGCCATGGCCCATACCCAACCAGCTTGACCTACTGCTGCTGACCCAGGGACTGGCCGACCATGCCCATCCCGCCACCTTGTCGCGACTCCCGAAGGACTTGCCGGTGGTGACGTCCGCAGCAGGCGCGAAAGTGGCGAAAGCCCTTGGCTTCTCGCGTATCCAAAGCCTTCGTCCTGGCCAGAAGCACCGCTTTCAGGGTGTCCAGATCGAGGCGACGGCCGGTGCACGGGTGCCGATGGTGGAAAACGGTTATCTGCTCGATTGGTCAGACGGATCCCTGTACCTCGAGCCCCACGGAGTGCTGGATCCCTCCCTTCGTCAACGGCGTGTCAACACACTGATCACCCCGGTGGTCGACCTGGGCTTGCCCCTGGCGGGGAACTTCATCACAGGAGCCAGTGTGTTGACAGAACTGGTGGAACGCTTCCAGCCCGACCAGATTCTGGCCAGCACGACAGGCGGTGATGTGCAGTTCACCGGCCTGATCAGTCGCTTCCTGCAGGGGACAGAACCTGCCAAGCGATGGGATGCAACTGCCATCACAACGCCTGAACCGGGAACACCGATCATGCTGGCGAAAGCGCAAGGCTCAACGGCCAGAGATCTCCATGGATCAAGTGCTTCATCAGCTGGTGATCAGCACCCCGGGGGCAGCATTCACCCGGCTCAACGAAGAACTCAACACCTGGATCCGCGGTAGTGGAATTCATCTGGGCGTGGTGCACCTCACCTGTCTGCACACCAGCGCCAGCCTCACCATCAATGAAAACGCCGATCCAAGGGTCCTCCACGACCTGAACGCCTGGATGGATGCCACCGTTCCCCAGGACGGCCGAGGCCCGCTCAACGGCCAGGGCAACCGAACCCGTTATCGCCATGAGGACGAAGGCAACGACGACATGCCCGCGCACATCCGCACCGCGCTGACCAGTCAGACGTTGTCCCTGAGCGTTGAGAACGGAGAGCTGCTCCTTGGCACCTGGCAAGCGGTGTACCTCTGGGAGCACAGAACCAACGGCAGCCCAAGACGCATCGCCTGCCATCTGATCGGTGAGCGCAATGCTCAACACTCGGATCAGGAGCGCACTGCAACGCGAGGGGCAACGACACCCCAGACCCTGATGGCCCTTCGCAACGGGGAGCGCATCAACCGAGTGGTTCAGGAACGGTTTGATCCAAGTGCATGGGAACGCGATGGCGGCATCGATACCGACATGGATTTACTGATTGATCGACTGCACGACATCAGTGGTGGCGACGGCAGTGCTAGCTGACATCCGGACCAGCAGAGAAACCATCTCAAAGGAAGTCTTCATCGTCATTGAACGACTCAAATGCCTGCAACGAAAGACCGGCCACGAAAAACAGAAGACCGAGAACCAAAGCCATGCAGAGAGGAGTCCAAGAGACCAGAACTGTGGACCTACATATCCGCGAAGACCGCATCAAGAAATACCTTCCCAAAAGGGTATTCATCGATCCCGATTGGCTCTAGGAACTTCTTCCTAATCAAGACTTTTAGTCAAATTGACTGCACCCCCACTGCATCAAAAAGCCTTATTCAAGGGAGAAGCACACATCCAGCCATGGAACTTCTCGCCACACTGATGCTTGCACTGATTGCAGGCTCTTCGATTGCTGCCTACAAACTGACCCCAAAGAAGAGTGCCGACTGATGACATTCACAAGCACAACTCTAGGCATCACTGTTGCAATGAGCAGCTTCTTTTACTGGCTGATCTCGCCCGTGCTGCGCTGAAGGCAGACAATCCGATGCCGCAACGGCATCCCACGGGCTCTTCAACCCCAAGGGGGACGGTTTCAGCCTGGCGTCTGCACAACCAGACGCCACCCGCTAAACATGCGTCAGACAATCCACTCGCATGACGCGACAGGACGACAGAAACCCGGACAACACTGTGGAGCTGAGCCCTGAACTGCTCAAGGTTCTCGAACAACGGCAACGGGACTGGGGTGCCCGAAGCCGCGGCGAAGTGGTGGAAATGCTGCTCGGCTGGATGAAAAAGACATCCGCCTGAGCGGCCTGCTCACTTCGGCCGTTTGAAGGTGTAGCAACCACCGTGATAACCGGTGAATGGCTGGGCGTAGGTGGTCAACTCCCAACCCTGCTCGCCCAACTCGTTCATCAGCCCCACCAGAGTGACGTCGTTCTGGGGATGACTCCTGGAGATCAATTGACGATCGTCGAGCCAGAGCTCATCGATTTCACCCGTCCAGCTTTTGCCTCTGGGGACAAAACGCAACTGGGTGTACTCCCAACGCATCGAGAAGCCGCAAAATCTAACGACCTTACTCTGAGGGGAGCAAAACTATCCCTGACCCGGCGAAGGGTTCAGGCTGCTTTGTCGTTGCCTTCGCTGTCGCCCGAAACCTGCTCCTGCTCGGAACGCAGGAAACGCTTGCGCTGCGCAGACTCGTAACCGCTCAAGCCTGCCTGCACCGAAGACTTGTTCTCAGCCTGATTGCACTTCATCAAAGAAGGATGCATGCCTCGCCTGCTCATGTTGTCTCCTACGACCCTTGTTGACTCGGAGCCCAAGCTCCCTGTTCGAACCAAGAATCCCACGCCCGCCAGGACCGCGAGCCCCTCTGAGCGGAAGATTGCATTAAGAACCAAACAAACCGATTTCCAGGGGCGCTAATCCCCCTCCGCGCAAAAAAAAGCAGCTCCGATCAGGAACCGCTCGACGCATCTCTTGTTAAGACAATATGAAGCGATCCTCCGATCTGGCAAGCCCGATCAGCGACGCTGTCCACAGCCATACGGCTTGTTTATGCGTCGTTATCTGCGCCTTGACCGCCGCAACGGTGCCGTGGCTCATAACCACTGGACTCGGCCAGGTGGCGGAGATACACGATCTGATGCCGGTCGGGAAGACCAACCGCAGCGATCAAGCCCAGTGGGCCAAACAGAAGCCCAGCAATGAACCAGTTGCTGCTCTTGCGCGCCTTCTGGCTGGCAATCGTTCTGGCAAAGAACGCACTGGGAAGATGCAGCAACAGACCCAGTACGAGGACGTTCCAATCCATCCAACGGAAACCACTCCGCCTTCCATAGCCACAGAT
>WTHL01000103.1 GCA_011523155.1 Synechococcus sp. PL34863bin_39
TCTCCAGGATCATGTCGATGACACCCGGATTGAATTCCAGGTACTGGCTCAGGGCCTCGCCCACCAGGCTGTCGACAATGCCCCTGACTTCCGTGTTACCGAGCTTGGTTTTGGTCTGACCTTCGAACTCAGGCTCAGGCACCTTCACCGAGAGCACGGCGGTGAGACCCTCACGGATGTTCTCACCGGCCAGGTTGGAGTCGGAATCCTTCCGCTTGCCACGCTTGCGGGCGAAGGTGTTGAGGGTGCGGGTGAGAACCGTTTTCAGGCCCTCGATGTGGGTGCCGCCGTCGACGGTGCGGATGTTGTTCGCAAAACCGAGGATGCTGTCGGAATAAGCATCCACGCACCACTGGAGGGCAGCCTCCACGGAGACACCGTCTTTCTCCGCGTTCACATAAATGATCTCGGGATGGAGAGGCTCCTTCTCCGCATTCATGTAGGCGACGTATTCCTTGATACCGCCTTCGTAGAAATAGACCTCTTCATGCGCGTCGCCCTCAGGCGTGCGGGCGGCTTCGCGCTCGTCGCGAAACACGATCCGAACGCCGCCGTTGAGATACGCCAGTTCGCGCAGACGGGCCGCCAGGGTGGCGTAATCGAAAACGATGCCGCCGGTGAAGATCTGCAGATCGGGCTTGAAGCACACACTGGTGCCGGTGCGGCCGCCCTCATCGGCGGGCTGATCCTCCGAGCGCAGACCACCAACAGCCGCGCCGCGCTCGAAGCGCTGGCGGTGCACCTGTCCCTGACGCCGGACGGTGACTTCCACCCACTCACTCAGGGCGTTGACGACCGACACGCCGACACCGTGCAGGCCCCCCGACACCTTGTAGCCACCGGCGCCGAACTTGCCGCCGGCGTGCAGCACCGTGAGCACCGTTTCCAACGCACTCTTGCCGGTGCGCGGGTGCACATCGGTGGGAATACCACGACCGTTGTCGGTCACAGACGCCGAGCCGTCGTCACCCAACACAACGAGAATCTCGTTGCAATGGCCCGCCAGGGCCTCATCAACGGAATTGTCGACCACCTCATAGACGAGGTGATGCAGACCACGCGGCCCCGTGGAGCCGATGTACATGCCCGGGCGCTTGCGAACCGGCTCAAGCCCTTCCAGGACCTGAATCTGCTCGGCACCGTAAGCAGCTTGAACCTTTGAGGCGTCGCTCATGCGTGCGTGGTCTGCCAGGCCTCCTGTCAGGCTGAATTTACCACCGGCGCAACAGAGGCGCTTGCAGAGGCCTCTGAGACGTCATTTTTCAAGGGGGTGCACCCCCCGCATTTGCCCATGGTTGATGCAAGCTCCCCCTCCGACCTAGCCAATCCCCTTGACACGACTGGGGACAAGCCCCTGGTGATCGTTCTTCTCGGCCCTACGGCGAGCGGCAAAACCGCCCTGGGGATCGAGCTGGCCAGGGAGCTCCAACTGGACGTGATCAACGTGGATTCCCGCCAGCTCTATCGGGAGATGGACATCGGCACCGCCAAACCGACCGCAGAGCAACAGAGGGCGGCCACCCATCACCTGCTGGATCTGCGGCCACCGGATCAGCCGCTGACGCTGCAGGAGTTTCAGACGCTCGCAATGGAGGCAGTGAACCGGTCCATCCAGAGCCGCGGCAGCGCCCTGCTGGTGGGGGGCAGCGGCCTCTACCTCAAAGCGCTCACCAGCGGTCTGCAGCCACCGGCGGTTCCACCGCAGCCCGCTCTGCGGGCCCAGCTGAACCAGTTGGGACAGGCCACCTGCCATGCCCTGCTGCAGCAGGCCGATCCGACGGCAGCGGCACGGATCGCTGCGCAGGATGCCGTTCGCACCCAGCGGGCCCTGGAGGTGCTCTACGCCACAGGCGCCGCCATCAGCAGCCAGCAGGCCGCATCACCCCCCCCGTGGCGGGTGATCGAACTCGGGCTCAACCCCAGCGATCTGCGCCAGCGCATCGCCCAGCGCACCCAACAGTTGTATGGCGACGGACTGGTGGCGGAAACGGCACAGCTGAAGGAGCGCTACGGCGCCGACCTGCCCCTGCTGCAGACCATCGGCTACGGCGAAGCCTTGAAAACCATTGAGGGAACACTGAGCCACACTGAAGCGATCGCGATCACGACACGGCGCACCCAGCAATTCGCCAAACGTCAGCGCACCTGGTTCCGGCGACAGCACCAACCGCACTGGCTCGGAGGTGACGACCCGCGCACGGAAGCACTGACACTGATCAGAGGAGGTCTAGTGTG
>WTHL01000007.1 GCA_011523155.1 Synechococcus sp. PL34863bin_39
TCCACACACACTGCAGGAAGTGCCTGTCGACAGCCACAGCACGGAGTGGTATCTCCCGGTGCCCCTCTGCGACCGCGACTACCGCGTTGAACTGGGCTACCGCGCAGGCGCCAGCTGGGTGTCTCTCGCCTTCTCCTCTGTTGCCCGGGTCCCAGCGCTGCACCCGAGCGACCAGATCATGGATCAGTTCGTCCCCTTCAGCCTGGAAACCGCCCCTGCTGCTGCTGCACCCGTCCCGGCTCCCAGCGTTCCCGACAACACTGACTCCGGACTCCATGAGCGTCTCTACCAGACGGCCACAACACACTTCCGCAGCCGCCGGGTGGGCTCCGAAGTGCTGCACGAACAGGAAGGTCTGTTCGGTGACGAACGGGGGCTGAGCGATTCGGGTGCTGGCCTCTGGGCCAGCGGTCGCAGCGAATCCGGCCTTGGGGGTGTCGCACCGCGCCAGCGCTCCTTCTGGCTGATTGCCGACGCTGAACTGATTGTGTACGGCGCCACCGATCCCTCCGCCCGACTGACGATCGGCGGTGAAGATGTGCCCCTCTCAAGCGACGGCACCTTCCGGATCCAGGTTCCGTTCCGCGACGGCCAGCAGCTTTATCCGATTGAAGCCACCGCCGCCGATGGTGAACAGAAGCGGAACATCACCCTCAACTTCGAGCGCGTCACACCGGAAGACAACACCAATCCCGCCAGCGAAGCGAAACCGGAATGGTTCTGAGCCGATGATCCGCGAGCCATCAGCCATGCGCTGGATTGTGGCCATCACCCCACTGGCCGGGGCGATGGCTTTTCCGGTTGTGGTCCCCCTGACCATTGCCCGCGTGGGGATCGGTGCAGGAGTCGCCGTTGCCCTGGTGCTGAGCACCCTCTGGTTTGTGGCCATGCTCCGCACGGCGGAGATGCCGCACTGAGCCGATTCCTCCGAACGACGCCGGCCAAGTGAGTTCGAAGGGGGAACACTGCCTCCAACCAGCACCGAGGTCGATGCGATCCCGAGCGATCCGGCAAATAACTCTGCCGGCGGTGCTTGGCCTGGTCGTTTCGGCCTGCAGTCAACCCGGCATTGTCCAGGGTGCGGCTCCGAAGCAGCTGGCACAGGCTGCATCGATCACAGCGCACTTCAACCATCGCGACAGCGCGCGATACCGAAGCCCTCTGGATGGGGGCTGGCGCAATGGCGACAACCTTGAACGCCAACTGATCGAGGCGATTGATGCCGCCCAGGTGGAATGCCTGATGGCCGTGCAGGAGCTCACCCTTCCCGGCATTGCCCGGGCTCTGATCAGGGCGCAGACCCGAGGCGTGCGCGTGAAGGTGATCCTTGAAAACAACTACAGCCAGCCCTGGAGCCACCTCCACGCATCGGAGCTGAATCCAAGGCAACGACAGCGACGCGAGCGTCTCCTGCGCCTTGCTGATCGGAATGGCGACGGCATCACCGATTCCGACGAGCTGCTGCAGGGGGATGCGATCGCTCTGCTGCAGCGGAGCGGGGTGCCCCTGATCGATGACACCGAGGACGGAAGCAAGGGCAGCGGCCTGATGCACCACAAGTTCGTGATCGTCGACGAACGTGATGTGCTCACCGGCAGCGCCAATTTCACCAGCTCAGGCATGCATGGGGATGCCGGGGCACCGCGTACGCGCGGGAATGTGAATCACCAGCTGAAGATCAGCGACCGGACGGTTGCATCGGTGTTCAAGACAGAGTTCATGCGCATGTGGGGCGATGGACCCGGTGGATTGCAGAACAGTCAGTTCGGCCGGGGCAAAGGAGAACCCAACCCCGAGCGAATCGACCTGGGGGAGGCCGCAATCACAGTGCTGTTCCCACCCCACGGACGCCAGCATCCCCACCATGGCTTGCGAGCCATCGCGAACGAACTCACCAAGGCAAGCCGCAGGATCGATATTGCCGTGTTCGTCTTTTCGGCCCAGACGCTTGCCGACACCCTCCAGCAACGCATCAAGGAGGGCGTGAGCGTGCGCGTGCTGGCCGATCCAGGCTTCGCAAGCAGGCCGTTCTCAGAAGTGCTCGACCTATTGGGGAAGGCACTGCCGGATCATCGGTGCCTGCTGGAACGGAATAACAGACCGTTTTCAGAGCCCCATGAGAGGGTCGGCACCCCCCGCCTCGCCCGTGGCGACAAACTCCACCACAAGTTCGCCGTCATCGACAACAAAACCGTGATCACTGGGAGCTTCAACTGGAGCCCATCCGCAGCCC
>WTHL01000039.1:0-1903 GCA_011523155.1 Synechococcus sp. PL34863bin_39
CTCGCATGGTGTGAAAACTGCTCGATGGCAGCGAGCAGAGAATCATGCGGATGAACCGTTCCAGCTCGACATTCGAGAGCGATGCTCCCCGTTCTGCTTGAAGGGTGTCTTCCTGTTGACGCTTCCATCGCCAGGGCGCGTTGGGGTCTGTCGCCCGCAACTGCCAAAGTTGGTCGAAACAGCTCCAGGTGGCTTCGTAACGGCCAAGCACCGGTTGCAGCTTCTGGCGCCAGATCAACTCCTCCGGCCTTAGGGGGATTTCGAGATGGGGTTCATCTGCGGTTGGGTCGGCATCTGATCTGCATCCCACAAACCAACCCTCAAAAATCAGCAGGTCGACATCGCAAGAGCGCCAACCGATGCGATCCCCACGACCTTGACGTTGGGCTTTGTCGAAGCAGGGCATGAGCACGGGCTCACCCTGTCGCCATGTCTTTAGACACTCCTGCAGAAGCCCCAGATCATGGCTGCCGGGAAGCGCACGGGGCACACCCCAGGGGTTGCCGCGCATCGCTTCATCAAGGCGTTTGGCCTCGAAATAAAAATCATCCAGCGAAACCACCTGTACGGAGAGGTCAAGTGCTTTTGCTGCGGCTTCAATCCATTGCCCCAGGGTGGTTTTCCCGCATCCAGGCAGGGCGCTGAATCCGATCAGACGGCGTTTTCCGCGCCATTTTTCAGCCAGGCTCAGGAGGGGTAGACCCACAGACCACATCCAATCCGGGGCCGCCTGGGGATGCCAGTGCTCGAGGGCGATCCGGTGACGCCCGGACTTGTGCTGCTGAGCCAACCAACGCTCCACATCACCCAACTCGAGATGCTCAAGCAACCGGCGCTGGTCGCTGATTGAAATCAGGCGTTGAGCCTCAGGATCCAACTTTGAATGCCTCCAAAACAACGGCATAGACAAATCCGATCCGGATGTTGTCGAGCCAGGGGAGACGACGACGCCCAACCACCATCAATTCACAGGCGATCAGGGCATAGAGCGCTAAGTGAGTCCTGAGTTCGACGGCGTTCAGGATGTAGATGGGGAGGTTGCTGCCGATGAAAAACCCAATCAGAAGCAGCAACAACGAAGCACTGCGGCGCCACCAGGGTCCAGACCAAGACCGACGAATTCCGGCCCCCCACCTGTTCTGCAGCCCAGCCAGTCGTGTGCGCTGGATTGAGCTCATCGATCCGGTACCGACAACAGAGTCTCCAGATACTTCAGCGTCACTGCCTCCTCCTGGCAAGAGGTCCCGGAAAGCACCGTTGCTGGCTCTCCCGGGTCCCCCAGGTGATCCAACACTGCAGCGGCTTCGCTACCAGAGTCGCGCAGGGCTTCGGCATCCCAGGGGGAAGGGGTCAGCAGACAACGCAGACCTGCTGCTCTGGCTGCTGAGAGACCCGCCGCAGAATCCTCGATGGCAAGGCTGGCAACACTGTTGGCCCGACTGCGTTTGAGAGCGAGCAGATAGCCGTCCGGCGCTGGCTTGCCCGCAGCAACATCATCCGACGTCACCACGCCATCGAAGCAGGGGATCTGCTGATGGAACTGTTCCAGCAGAGCCATCACCGAGGCTGAGCCGCTGGAGGTGACGATCCACTGCTGCACGCCTGAGCGACTCAACTCCTGCAGAAGCCTTTTCACACCAGGGCGGAGCTGCACATGCCCCTGGCGAACCCGTTCCAGGTAATGGAAGCGTTTTCGATCTCGCACCTGATCCAGCTGGTGCTGACTGAGGGCCACACCACAGGCTTCGGCGTGAAGCTTCACCCTGCGGAGTCCGCCGGGGATCGCCAGAAGCCTGTTGTACAGCGCTTCATCCCAGACGAAGGGGAGATCCAGCTCCTTGAACGCCAAGTTGAAGGCCGGTCGATGACCGTCCATTTCCGTGTCGGCCAAGGTGCCATCCAC
>WTHL01000039.1:1913-2221 GCA_011523155.1 Synechococcus sp. PL34863bin_39
GGCACAATGCTGGGACATCACCGCCTGTTGCGTTCCCTTGCCGGCTGTTCCGCTCCACTGGTCCTGGTCCCTTCCGGCCGTGGTGGAACCATCGCCGTTGCGCGGGCTTGATTTGCCGCTGGCGCTGCGCTGTGTGCTGCGGCGCCGCGGATTCAGCTCCACATCCGAAGCCGAGAGCTTTCTCTCCCCTGGTGATCTGCCACCCACCCGCGATCATTTCCCCGATCTTGAGCAGGCCTGTGCTCGTCTGGTAGCGGCCTGCCGCTCCCGTGAACGTGTCGCCATCTGTGGTGATTACGACGCCGATG
>WTHL01000057.1 GCA_011523155.1 Synechococcus sp. PL34863bin_39
GGGCGTGTGGCTTCGGCCTTGCGAGTTCAAGTCTCGCCATCCGCACTTTTTCTTCCTAACACTGCTGGTCTCTTCTTTTGAGCGTTGAGGCGACCAGCAATCTGACTCCCTTAACCACATCCGATGCCTGATCCCTCCACCGACGCGGTGGGTGTTGCATCGCCCCCCAGCCTGTCGATCGTGTTCGTTTCGAACGGGCCGGGAGAGCTCGCCACCTGGGTGCGCCCCCTTGCCGAGCAACTGCATCGCATGCTCCAGCTGAGGCCCCGTGCCCAGGGATCGTTGATCAGCCTTCGTCTTGTGCTGGTTCCCTGCCCGAATGCCACAGGTCGGGAAGCGGAGGCCGCCAGCCGCTGGGGGCAGTTCGATCGGATCACGCCGGCCGATCGCTTCTGGCCGTTGTTGCTGACCCCGAAGCGGGAGGGGCCATGGGCACCGCAGGGGGTGGTGGTGTTTCTTGGTGGTGATCAGTTCTGGAGTGTTCTGCTCTCGGCGCGTCTTGGTTACCGCCACATCACGTATGCGGAATGGGTGGCCCGCTGGCCCCGCTGGAATGACCGTCTTGCCGCCATGGGGCCGGCAGTGCGTGACCAATTGCCCAGGCGTTTTCGCTCCCGCTGCCGTGTGGTGGGTGACCTGATGGCTGATCTCTCAAGCCACGCCAGGGTTCAAGCACCTCTTCCCGAGGGGGAATGGGTTGCGCTGATGCCGGGCTCCAAGGCCGCCAAGCTGGCTGTGGGGGTGCCCTTCCTGCTGGAGGCGGCCGATCGCATTGCCGCCCAGCGTCCCGGCTCTCGGTTTCTGCTTCCGGTGGCGCCCACGGCCTCCGTGGAGGCGTTGCAGCGGTTCGCCGGTGCGCGCAGCAACCCGATTGCTGCCGCCTATCGCTCCGGCATCAGTCGTCTTGAGCCTGCTCAGTCGGATCGGTCCTGGAGGCGGTTGATCACCACGGCCGGCACGGAGATCCATCTTCAGGAGGATCCGCCAGCCCATGGGCCGTTGAGTCAATGCTCCCTGGCTCTGACCACGGTGGGTGCCAACACGGCTGAACTCGGTGCCCTCGGCGTGCCCATGATCGTGATCGTTCCGACCCAGCATCTGGCCGTGATGCAGGCCTGGGATGGCTGGCTCGGTCTGGTGGCGCGTCTGCCGGGGCTGCGCTGGTGCATCGGACTGCTTCTCAGTGCCTGGCGCCTGCGTCACAAGGGATTTCTGGCCTGGCCCAACATCTCCGCCGGACGCGCGATCGTGCCTGAACGGGTGGGGCCGATTCAGCCTGCAGCCATTGCGGATGAGGCGGTGGCCTGGCTGCAGTCGCCCGAGCGTTTGGAAGGGCAGCGGCAGGATCTGCGCGCATTGCGCGGTCAACCCGGTGCTGTGGCGGCCCTGGCCGAGGAGGTGCGTTCCCTGCTGCCGCAGGCTTTATCTGACTAGCTTTGGAGCCATTGAATCGGTTCGATGACCGCAAGCTCCGGCTCCCAATCCGAAGCCTCCAAGCGTGTGGAGCGCAGTGATGCTGAGTGGAAGTCCCAGCTGACGCCTGAGCAGTTCCAGGTGGCACGCAAAGGCGGAACAGAGCGCGCCTTCACCGGTGCCTACTGGGATAACAAGGCCACAGGGATGTACCACTGCGTCTGCTGCGGATCCCCTCTGTTCAGCTCCACGACCAAGTTCGACTCAGGCACTGGTTGGCCCAGCTTCTGGGACGGCGTCAGCGCTGATGCCATCACCACGACGACCGACACAAGCCATGGCATGGTGCGCACCGAAATCAACTGTGCCCGCTGCGACGCCCATCTCGGCCATGTGTTCAGTGACGGCCCTGCTCCCACGGGGCAGCGTTACTGCGTCAACAGCGCCTCGCTGAGCTTTGAACAGACGCGCTGAGCTGCGACGACCGCAGAGACCTTGAGGGGCTTGCCCCTCAGCCCGCGGTTCACCAGGGATCATCCATATCCATTCCAGCAGCGCGACCCTGCGGAGTTGCCTCCTCCTCGAGGGGTTCCACATCCAGTGGATCTCCGGGGGGTTGCACGGGGCGGCGTGCCGCCGGCCGTGGTCGTGCGTCGAATCGCTCGGGTTCGGAGTCTGGTTGAGACGACCGGCTCGAGAGAGGGCGATCCTCGCTGAAGCGTCGGCTGCCTGGGGCGTCCTGGATGCGTTCTTGTTGCTGCGGCATTCGTTCATCGCGGTAACGCTCCGCCGCGAACGGGTCCTGGTC
>WTHL01000126.1 GCA_011523155.1 Synechococcus sp. PL34863bin_39
GCGTCTTCAGTGAACTCCCAATCCATCGAGGAGGTATGACTGAATGACCTTTAACGCCTAACCCCCGGGATCCGTCAACCACCTTGTCGCGCAATGTGCCAATGATCCTCCAAAATTCACGGTGTTGAGGCCTGAGGCTCAGAGTGCAGACCCCTTCCCGTGAAAGCGTTCTCAATGTTCTGGGACAACCACTGGATGAATGCAGCTGCAAGCCGCTGACCGGTTGGTTCAGGGATGGCTTCTGTCGCACCGATTCAGCCGACCTCGGCCAACACAGTGTGTGCTGCGTGATGACAGCAGGATTTCTCGCCTACAGCAAGGCACAGGGCAATGACCTGTCGACACCGGTGCCCGAATTCGGATTTCCGGGACTCCAACCCGGAGATCACTGGTGCGTCTGCGCGCCTCGCTGGAAACAGGCCCACGACGACGGCATGGCCCCACCCGTGCGCCTGCAGGCAACCGAAATCAGCACCCTGAAGGTCATTCCGCTGGAACTGCTGGAGCAGCACGCTCACCAGGGAATGGGCTGACCATCCCAGGCAAGGAAGGACCCACTCTGATCGGGACCTTGCTGCAACAGAACATTGAGCAGATAGGCCGCTGCACGTTCTGGCGTGAACAGGGCATCAGGAGGGACGAACGCCTGAAACGGCTTCGACAGCGGGGTGTCGGTGGTACCTGGATGCAGCATCAGCACCGTTGCCCGTGGATAACGGCGGGCCCACTCGATGCTGAGACTGCGAAGCATCATGTTCTGGGCTGCTTTCGCAGCGCGGTACGCATACCAACCACCACTGCGGTTATCGCCAATGCTTCCAACCCGGGCGCTGAGACTGGCGAAATGGAAGGGTGACTGACGGTCGAGACAGGGCTCCACCGCCCTGGCCAGCAGCAACGGAGCCATGGCATTGATGGAGAAACTGGCCTGCAAGGCTTCGGGTGTCACCTGCTGCAGGCGCTTTTCCGGCATCACGGGAGCACCGGAGCTCGAGGGTCCATGAAGGAGGCCTGTGGCATTGACCACAAGCCGGAGGGGAAGAGAATCCGCCTGAAGCCGCGTCTGAAGGGACAGCAGACTCTCCTGAGATTCAAGATCGACGCACCAGCCCTCGCGTGGCTCCAGCCGACGGCTGCAGAGGGTGACGTCGAGATCTGGGCACAACCTGGAGAGTCGATCGCTGAGGGCACGTCCGAGTCCACCCGCCCCGATCACAAGCGCACGGCCTGACCAGTTCTGCGGCATCCATCCATCTCAGCAGGACGCCATGCTGGTGGATCGAGTCCATGGGCGGTGGACTGGGTGAGGTGAAGGACCCGCATGTCCAGGGAGGGTGGGGTAAGCACCCTCGAGAGCCTCAGAAGGCTGGAAGAGCCTGGGGCAAGACCTGTTGTCCATTTCTGCATCAGAAGCCTGCAGCGCCCTTCTGAGCCCCAGTCCGCCCCTGGGGGGCATCAACAGGTCTAAATCCCGTCTCGAAGACGGGCCCGGAGGCGACATTGGTCCTACAACGGATTGGCATCCGATCCAGACCAGAGCCAATGGTGAGTGCGTCCTACGAGGATGAAGCTCTGGAGAGAAGCAGGGTCGCCATCCGGCAGGGTGCCCTGCAGCCCTTGAATACCCACTGTGAGGCTGCTAAATCGACGGGCGATGACAACTTTGAACTCCGGCGCCTGACCGCTCGACTGCCCAAACATCTGCGGACGTCAGGCCCGAAGGAAAATCCATTTCTTCCCTGGGATCAACGTCTCGAGGTGAGCGCGATTGGTGATGACCATGCGTTGATTCTGAACAAGTACCCCGTTCAGCTGGGGCACATGTTGCTTGTGACGCGTCAATGGGCGTCGCAGACCGACTGGCTTGAAGCCGGTGACTTTTCAGCCCTGGCCTCAGTTGACGAGGTCACTTCGGGTCTGTGGTTCTTCAACAGTGGTCCGGACGCCGGCGCCAGCCAGCCGCATCGACACCTCCAGCTTTTGCCACGACGGGCTGAAGCCGTGATCTGCCCGAGGGAATCATGGTTTGAACGTCGCCTTCAGGGGTTGAATCCAGGCCAAAAAGAACAGACGACGCCTGTTGAGCAGGCCTCGCGTGTGAGACGACGACACCAGGGAGTGGAGCAGGACACTCACCTATTGGAGCTGTACCGCTCACTCGCAGAGGAGCTGGACATCGGCAACCCTGACCATGACTCCAAGCCAGCAGGGCCATACAACC
>WTHL01000117.1 GCA_011523155.1 Synechococcus sp. PL34863bin_39
TCCCCCATGTGCGGTTGATTGAGCAGATCCATGGTGGTCCGGCTGAGGGGCGTAACCGTGGTGTCGACCATGCGTTGGGCGATGTGATCGTGTTCATCGACAGCGATCTCGTGGTCACGCCGGTGTTTCTGGCGGCTCATGCTGCAACGCTTCTGAAGAACTGGGATGCCACGGGGGATCGGCTGTGCTTCACCTATGGCGCTGTGATCAACACCGCCAACTTCGAGCAGCCCACGGCGGAGCGTCACAAACTGCGAGATCTCTCCTGGGCCTATTTCGCCACAGGCAACGTCGCCATTGATCGTTCGGTGTTGGAACGTTCCGGGCTTTTCGATACCGGCTTCCGTCTCTACGGCTGGGAGGATCTGGAACTGGGGGAGCGGCTGCGGCGAATGAACGTGCGGCTGCTCAAATGTCCTGACGCGGTTGGGTATCACTGGCACCCGGCCCTGAGCCTCGACCAGATCCCCAGGCTGATTGAGGTGGAGGGTGAACGGGCTCGCATGGGTCTGGTCTTCTACCGCAAGCACCCCACCCGTCGGGTTCGATTCATCATTCAGTTCACCTGGATGCACCGCGTCCTGTGGGAGCTGCTCACGTTGGGGGGGCTGCTTAATGAGCGAAGCCTGCGGCCGCTGTTGCGCTGGTTGTTGCGTCGCGGGTATTCCGGTGTGGCGATGGAACTTCTTCGCCTCCCCTTGAATTGCATCGGCGTCCGCGCCCTGTTCCGGGAGGCGCGACGGGAAGGCCTGCGCTGTCCGGCGTTTTGATAACTTCAATGGGTACTTTCACCCCGCACACCTGCCCGTTTCGGGTGCACGTGAATTTGGTTGCTGCCCTCCGGCTTCACTGAATTTCGTCCCTGGCAGGTGGAGGCGAACCCGAAACCTCAACCTATGGCTGTTGTCACTCTCGCCGAAATGATGGAGGCGGGTGCTCACTTTGGGCACCAGACCCGTCGTTGGAATCCCAAGATGTCGCGCTACATCTATTGCGCGCGCAACGGCGTTCACATCATTGATCTCGTGCAGACCGCTGTCTGCATGAACAACGCCTACAAGTGGACACGTTCTGCTGCTCGGAGCGGCAAACGTTTCCTGTTTGTCGGTACCAAGAAACAGGCTTCGGAGGTCGTGGCCCTCGAGGCAGCGCGCTGCGGTGCCTCCTACGTCAACCAGCGCTGGTTGGGCGGCATGCTCACCAACTGGACCACGATGAAGGCCCGGATCGATCGTCTCAAGGATCTGGAGCGGATGGAGTCCAGTGGTGCCATCGCCATGCGCCCCAAGAAAGAGGGTGCGGTGCTGCGTCGCGAACTCGAGCGTCTTCAGAAGTACCTCGGTGGTCTGAAGAACATGCGTCGTCTGCCCGATGTGGTGGTCCTTGTGGACCAACGCCGCGAGTCCAACGCTGTGCTTGAGGCCCGCAAACTCGATATCCCCTTGGTGTCCATGCTTGACACCAATTGCGATCCCGACCTCTGTGAGGTTCCCATCCCCTGCAACGACGACGCCGTTCGTTCCGTTCAGCTGGTTTTGGGCCGCCTCGCTGATGCCATCAACGAAGGGCGTCACGGCAACAACGACCAACGCGGTGGCGAGGACGCTGACGGCTGATCCGTCGCGCTTTCGCTCCCACAGAGGCCGCCGATCTGCATGAGCAGAACGGCGGCTCTCCTTATCCCAAACCTTTTTCACACCCCTTTCGATTCCGATGGCTGCCGTATCCGCCAAGCTTGTCAAAGACCTGCGCGACAAGACCGGCGCGGGAATGATGGATTGCAAGAAGGCTCTCGCCGCAACCGACGGTGATTCTGAAAAAGCCATCGAGTGGCTTCGCCAGAAGGGCATCGCCAGCGCCGAGAAGAAGTCCGGTCGTACGGCCGCTGAAGGTTCCATTGGCAGTTACATCCACACCGGCGCCCGCGTGGGTGTGCTGGTTGAGGTGAACTGTGAGACCGACTTCGTCGCCCGTGGCGACATGTTCCAGGAGCTTCTCCGCGACGTGTCCATGCAGGTTGCCGCCTGCCCTGGTGTTGAGTACGTGACCACCGACGAGATCCCGAGCGAGATCCGTGAGCGTGAGAAAGCCATCGAGATGGGCCGTGATGATCTCGAAGGCAAGCCAGAGCAGATGAAGGAAAAGATCGTTGAAGGTCGCATCAACAAGCGCCTCAAGGAGCTGGCTCTGATGGAGCAGCCCTTCATCAAGGACAG
>WTHL01000331.1 GCA_011523155.1 Synechococcus sp. PL34863bin_39
CGCCAGGCTTGAGCTCCAGCTCCACGTCTCCAGTCTTGGCGGCAGCACTTGCGGTGTTGCTCCAGCCCTTGGCGGTTGCGGCTCAGGAAGCTGTTTTCCCGCTTGGTGTTGACGAACCGCCGTTAGAGGCTGGGGTCGACATCACCGATCCATTCGCCGATGAACCGGCTCCGCTCGAAAACTCTGTAGAGCAGCCTGAGCCAGAGGCTGTGATCTCCGAGGACTTGCTGCCTCCATGGGATTTGGAGTTGCAAGCCAACCGCCAATGGTTTGAATCCGGCCTGCAGCGCTTTGTGGCCACAGGCGATGTGACGTTGCGTCTGGCCGGCGGACGCTTGCAGGCTGATCGGCTCGAGTACAGCCCGGCCAATCGCGTGATTTGGGCCAGGGGCGCTGTGCGCTTCCAGCGCGGTAATCAATACCTCCAAGCCAGCCTGCTTCGCTACAACCTTTTGCAGGGTGAAGGTGAAATCCAAGACGTCTACGGCGTCATTGATCTGGCCACCAGCCCAACGGATCTGAATCTGGATGCGCCGCTGAGCGGAACCCCGCAAGGCAATGCAGCTGAGCAGCAGCAGCGGCTGCAGTTGCGGGCGAATCCCCCGAAGCCAGGAACGCTCGTGCCTCCAGCCTCGGTCGCGCCACTGCCGGCGGCTGAACCCATGGCCTGCCCGCCGGAGATCCCTCCGCTGCGTTCTCGCTTGCCAGGGCCTTGGGCTTTAACGGCCTGGGGCGGGCAGATGACCGATGCCACCTTTGGTGAGACGTTTGTTTTTAGTGGGACGGCGCGGCCTGAAACCCTCTTCGGGCTCGGCGTCACGCGCCGGTTGGTGGATGCTGATCCCTTTGCCATCGAGCTCGATGGCAACGTGCTCTACCACTCAGCCACCTTGAACCGCCGCCTTCGCTACACCGGCGGTATTCCTGATTCGCAAAAGGATCGTGCGGTCACCGAGGCCCAAAACTTCTGGGAAGGCACCTTGGGCATTGGGATCCGCTGGTGGATTCAACCCTGGCTGAGCTTTGCTGCCATCGAGGGTGTGAGCCTCAACAGCGCACTCAGCAATTACGAGGCGGCCTCATGGGAAAACTCGGCCCAATTCTTGAACTACTTGGCTGCTGAAATTGCCATTCAGTTCAGCCATCAATGGTCAGCTGTTGGGCGCATCCACCACCGCTCTGGGGCCTATGGCACCTACAGCGGCGCTGAGGAAGGCAGTAATGGCTACCTCATCGGCCTTCGTTACAACTTCGGCACCACAGCCCAGCCGCCACTGCAAGGTGAAACCGATCCGCCGCCGCTGGGTTGCCCCGGCGCTGAGGCTGTGGATCGTGATCGTTTCTTGCCGCTCGAGCAACAGCTGGAGTCGGTGGTGTTTGACGGGCCATCAGCTCAGCAAGCGCCTGATGCGCAGCCAGCAGTGGAGGAAGCGCCAACACTCACACCAGCGCAGCAGTTGCAGCAGCGGCGCGATGCCATCGCAGCGTTGGATCAACGGGTGGTTGATGTTCAGCCCCGTTCTGGTTTGATCTTTGAGCGCCGGGTTGCCTCCGGTGATTTGGCAGGACTGGGTAATGCTGAAGCCCAATTTGGTCGGGCCAGGCCTGATCAGCTCAACACCTTGGCTGCCACCAAAAACGAAGGCTTGATTCGCGGTGAAATCACCCACTGGCGCTTCCAATCGCCGCAGCTGCTGCTCACGCCCGAGGGCTGGAGCGCACCGCGCATCAGCTTCACCAATGATCCGTTCACGCCAGCCCAGTCTTGGGTGGATATGCGCAACGTGCGCTCTGAGCAGGAGAGCGATGGCACCACGGTGATTCGCTCCAAGAGCAATCGCTTGTTGCTGGAGAACAAATTGCCGCTGCCGCTGCCCAAGACGTTCCGCTTCAGTCCTGAGGAAGAGCAGGAAGTCTCCAACCGCTGGTCGGTGTTGGCCGATACGCAGGATCGCGATGGCATCTTTTTGCAGTACCAGCTCCCTGAGCAAACGCTGTTTGGCAGCACCAGGTTGTCGGTGCGCCCTCAGTTCATGCTTGAGCGTGCCTTCGATGGCACCACCAACACCTACCCCGCCCCAACAGCCTCAGCCGGTTCTGGTGATGTGGTTCAAGACAACACCACCGGTGATCTGTTTGGCGTGAAGGCGCTGTGGAGTGGTCCGGTTGGCGATGCCAATTTCAACCTTGAAGCGGATATCAGCAGCTT
>WTHL01000020.1 GCA_011523155.1 Synechococcus sp. PL34863bin_39
TGCCCTCCTGCACCAGATCCAGCAGCTCCATGCCGCGTTGCTGATATTTCTTGGCCACCGTGACCACCAGACGCAGATTGGCCTGGATCATCCGGTCACGGGCCCGGCGGCCGTCGCGCAACCGCTTCTGCAGTTCCGCACTCTCCAAAGCGCTGTGGTCCGACCAGATCCCGTAGCCCTCGCGCAGCACCGTGGTCAGTTCCTGGGGCGTGAGACCGGCAGCCCTGGCCCACTCCTGTTTCGTGGGCCAGTGGCAGACATGATTGGCTTCCCGCTGCTGAAGCTGTTCCAGCTCGAGCAGGCGCTTCACCGAGGGGTGCTCACTGGCCAGTGAGCGCTCCTCCTCCAGAAGGGCTTCCCGCTGCTGAACGAGGCGGGCGAGCAGCACTTCCTCTTCATTGGTCAGCAGATCGACCCGGCCGATGTCCTGCAGGTACAGCCGCAGGAGGTCATTGCCGCTGCCGGTGCGGACACGGGTGGGACCCGTCGATCGCGAACCGCTGGCCAAAGGGCGTGCTCAGGGGACTCCCTTCAGGGTTCAGCTCCGAAGGGAATCACGGTGGGAATGCACGGAAACTATTTCGGTTCGGGGGTCCGGGCCTCAGATCTCCTCATCCGCTTTGGGATCAACCCAGGTGCTGGCGACATGGAGATCACTGAGCTGCTGATCGGCCACCCCGGCGGGAGCCGCTGTCATCAGGCATCGGGCCTGCTGGGTTTTGGGGAAGGCGATCGTGTCGCGGATCGATTCCTCCCCTGCCAGCAGCATCACCATCCGATCCAGGCCGAAGGCCAGGCCACCATGCGGAGGCGCGCCCATGTCGAGGGCTTCGATCAGGAAGCCGAACTGCTCCTGGGCGGCCTCGAGGGGTAGACCCACGGTCTGCAGCACCTGACGCTGCAGGGCGGAGTCGTGGATGCGCAGGGATCCTCCCCCCAGTTCGAGACCGTTGAGCACCAGGTCGTAGGCCTGGGCACGGGCGCCGGGCAGCGTGTCCGCCCATTGCGCCGGGTCAGTTCCCAGATCTGTTGTGTTGGGGGCGCAGAACGGATGGTGCAGCGCTTCGTAGCGGTTCTCGTCGCTGTTGAACTCGAACATCGGGAAATCAACCACCCAGAGGAAGTTCCACTGATCGTTCTCCCGGTCCGGCTTCACCATGCCCAGTTCTCTGGCCAGGTACTGGCGGACCCGGTCGAGGGCCTTGTTCACCGTGGCCGTGTCGCCGGCCCCGAACAGGATCAGGGTGCCGGGCTCGGCACCGGTGCGGGCCAGAAGTTCGGCTTTCTGCTCCTCGCTGAGGTTGTCCTTGATGGCGCCGATCGTGTCGATCTCACCGCCGTCACGCACGCGGATGAAGGCCAGACCACCGGCGCCGGCCTGCTGTGCCTCACTGAACACATCACCACCGGGTTTGATGCGCACGTTGGAGACGGCGTCGTTGCCGCCCGGCACCGCGATGCATTTCACCGACCCGCCGCTCTTCACGGCGCCGCTGAACACCTTGAAGCCCATGTCCTTGACGATGTCGCTCACGTTGGTGAGCTCCATGCCGTAGCGGGTGTCGGGCCGGTCGGTGCCGTAGCGCTCCATGGCGTCGTGCCAGGTCATGCGCGGGAAGGGGCGCGGCAGCTCGATGCCCTTCACCGTCTTCCAGATCGAGCAGATCAGCCGCTCGTTCAGATCGAGGATCTCCTCCTGGCCCATGAAGCTCATTTCCATGTCCAGCTGGGTGAATTCCGGCTGTCGATCGGCGCGCAGATCTTCATCGCGGAAGCAGCGCGCCACCTGGTAGTACTTCTCGATGCCACCCACCATCAGCAGCTGCTTGAACAGCTGGGGCGACTGGGGCAGGGCGAACCATTCACCGCCGCAGACGCGGCTGGGAAGGATGTAGTCGCGGGCGCCTTCCGGGGTGGAGCGGGTGAGCACCGGGGTTTCCACCTCGATGAAGCCTTCGTCTTCCAGGAAGCGGCGGGCGGTCTGGATCGTCTGGGCCCGCAGGCGCAGGTTGTCGTTCATGCGCTTGCGGCGCAGATCCAGGTAGCGGTGACGCAGGCGCAACTCCTCGCGGGTGTTCTCCTCGTCGTGGATCGACACCGGGAAGGGCAGATTGCCTTTCACGCCGTTGAGCACGGTGATGGTGCTGGCCAGCACCTCCACCGCACCGGTGGCCAACCGCTCGTTCAGGGATTCCCCGGGCCTGGCGCGCACCGTGCCGCTGACCTGCAGCACGGTTTCGCTGCGCAGGTGTTCAGCGACAGCGAAGGCTTCAGCGCCGAGATCCGGATCGACGGTGATCTGCACCGTGCCCGAGCGGTCCCGGAGGTCGATGAAAATCACGCCGCCGTGGTCTCTGCGTCGATCCACCCAGCCGCAGAGCTTCACCTGCTCGTCGATCTGCTCTGTGCGCAGGTCGCCACATCCGTTGCTGCGCATGGGAGCCGTCGAGAGGTAATGAGAAGCGAGTTTCCCACAGGGGCCGTCCAGGCCGGTTCAGGCCTGTCGCCGATAGAAGGGGCGCTTCACAACGGTGGCGGGGTGGCAGGTGCCGCGGATCTCCACCTGCAGTTCCGTGCCCAGCTTGGCCAGGGCGCTGGGGACGTATCCCAGGCCGATCCCGGCCTGCAGGCAGGGTGACCAGCTGCCGCTGCTCACCTTGCCCACCACCTGCCCTCCCTGGAGGATTGGATAGTCATGCCGCGGAATCGCCCGACCCTCGAGACGCAGTCCGACCAGACGACGGGCGCTGCCCTGGTTCACCTCGCGCTCGAGGGCGTCACGACCGACGAAAGGCACGGGATTTTCCAGATGCACAAGCCAGCCCAGACCGGCTTCAAACGGGCTTGTGGTGGTGTCCATGTCCTGGCCGTAGAGATGCATGGCCGCCTCCAGCCTGAGACTGTCCCGTGCGCCCAGCCCGCAGGGTGTGACACCTTCATTGAGCAGTCGACTCCAGAGCCGGCATCCCGCTTCACGATCGAGCAGGAGCTCGAAGCCGTCTTCGCCGGTGTAGCCCGTGCGTGCAACCAGGACGTTGCTGCCGTCATCCGGGAGCTTCAGCGTCCGGTGGCCGAACCGGGGCAGCTCGGACAGGTCGACGTGGCCGATGCGCTCCAGCACGACCTGGGCTTCGGGACCCTGCAGAGCCAAAAGGACGCCGTCGGCTTTCGCATCGCTGATCGTGATGTCCTGCCCGCTCAGTCGCTGGTCCAGCCAGGCCCGGTCACGGTCGGCGCAGGCCGCGTTGATGACGGCGAGCAGGGCGTTCGATCCCATGTCGTAGACGATCAGATCGTCGAGGATCCCGCCGCTTTCGTTCAGCAGCACTGTGTAGCAGGCCTGGCCCGGGCCGATGCGGTGCAGGTCCGTGGGCACCAGTTGCTGCAGGGCGTCCTTCGGATTGGGACCGCTCAGCCTCACCACACCCATGTGGGAGATGTCGAAGACTCCGACGCCGGTCCGCACCGCCGTGTGTTCAGCGATCAGACCTGAAAACTGAACGGCCATCTCCCAGCCGGCAAACGGCACCATGCGCCCGCCGCTCTGGCAGCAGAGCCCGTGCAGAGGTGTGCGCTTGAGATCGGTCAAAGGGCGCCTGCCAGATGGCTCAAATCCTATGGATCCCCCTGGGTTGTCCCGGGAAATGAAGCAAAGACGCAGATTTTGCTGCTCCCGTGGTTCATCGCGAACACCGTTCTTACCTTGAGCGTCCTCAACCCATTGCGCCTTGCCGGAGGCCTGTTGTCACAGCTGTCGACATTGCACGGCCTCCGCTGCCGGTGGGGGTGGCTCGCGCATGGGTTGGTGCCGGTTGCGGCGTCTGTCGCTCCACGGGGAGCTGGTGCATGTCGCCTGGTGCCCGCACTGGA
This sequence comes from Synechococcus sp. PL34863bin_39, assembly GCA_011523155.1. The sequence goes on from WTHL01000020.1 coordinate 3,871, forward strand.
CCGCGAAAGCACCGGCGTTGCCTGATCTGCTCAGCAGTGAGCAGGGGTTGCCTCCGAGTGGGCGTCAGTTGGAGCTGGGTTCGAATGGGCGGTCCGGCGGGATTGGTGGATTTCAGGGCTGACCACACGGCAATCCAGTCAGACGTCCAGTGCGTTGTGATCTGAAGTTAATTTTCTCCTAAGCCTTCTTTTGTGGTCGTCGTTGTTACTAGGGTCTGGTCTTGATGGACGGGAAAATGACAGGAAATGCACGATTCCTGTCATTCCTTTTGACGACCAGCACTCTCCCCACCCCTGTTGAGCTGTTTGACGATCAGCGCTTCGGTGAACGGGTGACGGTGCCCACCGGAGGCTTTGTGTTCAGAGCCGGTGACCCTGTCGACTTTCTGTACGGCGTCCAGGAAGGGTTCGTCGAGTTGAGCCTTGAGAGTGAGCCCGGCAGGCTCCGTTTCGCCCCCGGCGACATCCTGAGTTACGAGGATCTGGCGTCACCAGCCCAGTGTCACCGCCAAAACGCGCGAGCGTTGACCCCTGTGTCGGTTGTCCGCCTTCCGAGACAGCAATTCATGGAGTTGATCCTTCGCCACCCAACGATCGTGCTTGAACTGCTGGAGCGGCAGCATGCGCGACTGCGGGAACAGCGCCTGGCCTCTCGTCACTACTACTGATCAGGAGAGAGGGCTGGGGTGAAGCAACATCAGCAGGCTGCGGGTCAACTTGCTCGCCAGCACGCTGCTGATGCCTGACGAATGCAGCTGAGGTGCCAGTTCCACGACATCAGCTCCCACCAGTCGATGCGTCCGGAGCACGTCGATCACGGCTGCGAAGTGGGGCCAGAGAAAGCCGCCAGGTTCAGGTGTGCCCGTGCCCGGCATCACGGCTGGATCGAACCAGTCAAGATCCACGGTGAGATAAATGGGTTGTCCCTGATGGGGAGCCAGCGCTGCAGCAAGCGTGGCGGCCAGCGTGGATCCGTCCTGGTCCGGTTGATGCGGGATCAGGCGCCTGGTCTGCCTCAGCTCCTCGAACTCCGTGCGGGTGCCGCTGCGAATGGCCAGTTGCAGCAGCTGACCGCTGGGCAGAACCTCCAGACAGCGGCGCATGGCGCAGGCGTGGCTGTGGTGGGCGCCAAGCCAGCTGTCGCGAAGATCGGCATGGGCATCGAGCTGCAGGAGCACGAGGTCGGGATGTTGTTCAGCAACGGCGCCGACGGCACCGCTGCTGATGGAATGCTCACCACCCAGCATCAGTGGTTTGAGTCCCAGGTTGAGAACGCGATGTGTGGCCTGGCGTACGGCGTCGACCACCGGCTCCGGGGCCCCGAAGGGAATGTCGACGGCTCCGAGGTCTGCATAGGCCAGATCCTCGAGATCCATCTGCAGTTGCGGGCAGTAGCTCTCCAGGCCATTGCTCACGTCACGAACCGCCGCCGGTCCGAAGCGGGTGCCAGGGCGAAATGAGGTGGTGCCGTCGTAGGGGACGCCGAACAACCCCACGTGGCAGCCGCTCGGATCTCGTCTGGCCCCCATGAAGATGGCGCCTTCGCGGTCGAAGACTTGGTCGAGGTCGATGGTTGGGGTGCTCATGCGTTCAGCTCCCGTTCCACGAAGGCAGGCACGGCATCAAAGGCGCCCCGTTGCCAGCGCGGGCTCCAGATCTCGCATCCAGCTGCGATGGCCGCGGCTCGCTCAGGCAGTGGTTGGCGGTAGCGAGGTCCATCGCATGCGGCGAAGGTCCAGCTCCACCAGCCGCTCGGGTACATCGGCACCCAGCCGTAGAGCGGGTCGGCATGGCCGAACAGCTCCCGGATCAACCTCACCATGGCGAGATGCACCTCTCGAAAGGCTTCAGGGGATTCGCTCTGGGTGGCAAAGACACCTCCAGGCTTGAGAATCCGCCGGCAATGGCTGAAGAAGGCGCGGTTGAACAGACCTTCGGCGGGCCCTGCGGGATCGGACCCATCCACCAGCACCACGTCATAGGACGCTTCAGCTGCCTCAGCCGCCCAGGCGATGCCGTCGCCCACATGCAGGTGGAAGCGGGGATCGCTCCAGCAGTTGCCCCCAATGCTGGCCAGATGGTCTTGGCTGAGTTCCACCACACGGCCGTCGATTTCGACCATGTCGAGGTGCTGGACGCCTGAATGGCGGAGGCATTCCCGCGCCGTGCCGCCATCGCCCCCGCCGATCACCAGTACCCGTTCAATCGACGCGGCGGAGCAGAGCGCCGGATGCACCAGCGACTCGTGGTAATGACGCTCCTGGTGTTCGGCTGTCATCCAGCAGCCGTCGAGCAGCAGGCCTTTGCCGTAACGCTCGCTCTCGATCACCTTGATCGATTGGAACGGACTCTGTTCCTCCACGAGCACCCGGCCCTCAAGGCCGTAGCGCACCCCGTTGTGGTGCTCATCGATCCAGTCTCCGCCAGGTTGGCGTGGAGTGGTCATGGCTGGCAGGTCAGATGTTGAGTGACTCCAGCTAAGGCCAGCGCCGATCCGGCGGTGATCACCAGCCCGGCGTCAGCTGGCGCTTCACGCCTTCATGGGTCATCTCAATATCCGCGTTCGCCTGCCTGGCTTCATAGATGGTCCAGGTCTGCAGGCTGATCAGCACCAGTGCCAGGAGCTTGAGCACCACAGATGGACGAGACAACACCGTCGAACACTACATGTGGTAGTCCGATTGTGCTGTGTCGGTTTTGGCAGCGCCGATGGCGTGTCGGTCACCCTGGGGCTCTCGGCTGAAGCTGGCAGGGTGGACCCATGGTTCAGGACCTCACTGTCAATGACCGGCTGGTGATTCCTGCTGCTGAATTGCAGTGGCGCTTCTCGCGTGCCTCCGGTCCAGGAGGCCAGGGTGTCAACACCACCGATTCCCGGGTGGAGTTGGTGTTTGATCTGGCGCGTTCCAGGGTGCTGGGGCCTTTTCGCCGCCGCCGTCTGCAGGAGGTGCTGGCCCAGCGGATCGTGGATGGCTGTCTGCGAGTGGTGGCGGCAGAGGAACGGTCCCAGTGGCAAAACCGTCAGCGAGCGATGGCGCGGCTGGCTGATCTGTTGCGGGATGGGTTGAAGCCGCCACCGCCGCAGCGCAAACCCACCCGGCCGGGCCGTGCAGCTGTGCGGCGACGCCTGGAGGCCAAGGGGCGTCGCAGTGCTCTCAAACAGTCGCGTCGTCAGCGGCCGTCGACTGAGGACTGATGGGGGTGGCTGTCGTGGCGGAAGGCACGCTCGCGTTCCCCTGGCCCTGTTCACGTCGGATCGCAGCCTTGGCCTTCTGCCAAAGGCCCTCGAGCTCCTTGATGCTGCGGCCCTGCAGGTTGCCGCCCAGGGCTGCTTCCACGCGTGAGAAACGATCCAGAAAACGCTGGTTCGTGCCCGCCAGGCCAGATTCCGGCTCGATCCCGCACCAGCGCGCCACGTTCACCAGGGTGAACAGCAGATCGCCCAGTTCTTCCTGGGCGTGGGCCTTGTCGCCCGAGGCCACCGCCTCTTTGAGCTCATCAAGTTCCTCGTGCACCTTCTCCCATACCCCCGCCATGTCATCCCATTCGAAGCCGGCTTTGGCGGCTTTCCTGGAGATGGTCATGGCTCCCGCCAGGGCGGGCTGACCGCGCACCTTGCCGGCCAGCTGGTCGCTCAGCGGGCTTGCGGATGGCGTTTGTGCCCCCTTTTCCGCGGCTTTGATCGCTTCCCAGCTTCGGCGTACCGCCTCGCTGTCGCTGGCTTCGGCGTCAGCGAAGACGTGGGGGTGCCGGCGGATCAATTTGTCGCTGATCGCTTCCGCCACGTCATTGAGATCAAAGCGTTTGTCTTCGGCGGCGATGCGCGCATGCAGCACCACCTGCAGCAGCAGATCACCGAGCTCTTCCTTGAGATGGCTGTCATCGCCATGGCGAATGGCATCGGCGACCTCATGGGCTTCCTCCAGCACGTAGGGCACCAGGGATTGGTGGGTCTGTTCCAGATCCCAGGGGCAGCCTTCGGCGGGATCACGCAGCTTTGCCACCACGGCTTCCAGTTGTCGCAGGGGATCCGGCTCCTGAGGGATTGACGTGATGCCGTCTGTCATGGCGAAGCCGACCCGATGCGTACGCCACGAGCCTCTCACTGCCGCCGCCGCCGCCGGCTCCACTCCGCGGGGAGGGGATCGCCATCCAGGATCAGATGAAGCCACACACTGGCTTCGAGCCCGAGCAGTCCTGCCAGTGCGGATTCAGGATGCCGTTCGAGCGTCCTGATGATTCCTCTGAGGATCTGGCCCGGGTCCGGCAGGATCAGGCCGGGGATCACCGCACTCAGTGGGCTGATCAGCAGCCATGTCAGCAGCGCGCAGGTCAGCAGCCATGCCAGCCGCAGCCCCATGCCGATGAATGGCCCGTGTGAGAGCAGCGACCGATGCGGGATCAGGCATCGGTAAGGCCACCAGATCAGTTGCAGTGGCCCCCAGCGCCTCAGGGGACGGGAGAGAGTGTCAAGGTCGGGGGAGAGCCAGAGCCCCCCCAGGCAGAAGGCTGCGGCACCGATCAGGGCACTGCCCAGCCCGACCAGGGGCAACAGCAGGATCGCGAAGGGCACTGAGGCCAGAAGGGTTCCGCGGTCATGATCGCGCCCACAGGCCATGGCTCTCAGGCAAAATGAAGGCCTCGGGCGATTAGCTCAGCGGTAGAGCACCTCCCTTACAAGGAGATTGTCACTGGT
>WTHL01000146.1 GCA_011523155.1 Synechococcus sp. PL34863bin_39
TTCGACCGGTGCCGTGCGATGACTCAGGCCGACGACGGCGATATGCATGGAGATGATCCTCTCGTCCAGACGTTGACGTTCAGTTCAGACCGATGCTCTGCGCACCGTCCTTGATGTGAACGGTGTCAGTGAAACGGCAGCTGTTGTCGAGGTTGCTGATCACCAGGCTGCTGGTGCGGGTGCAGTCCTTCTCGAACTTGACGCCGTTGAAGAGCAGACCGTCAGTGATGCCACTGCCCGCGAACACGACATGCTCACCGGAGGCAAGTTCCTCGGCTTCGTAGATCTTGTCGGGATCGCTGATGCCCATCTCAGCCAGGCGAGCCAGGTTGCCCTCCTTGGTGAGGTCGGCCCACTCCTTGGTCTGCGCAACGGCAGGGTCGTAGACCAGCTGACCCTGGAAGTGACCGCCCAGAGCGCGCATGGCGGCTGCGGAGATCACACCTTCAGGAGCTGCACCGATGCCCATCAGGCAGTGGGTGCCGGTTCCAGCGAAGCCGCAGGCGATGGCGGCTTGCACATCACCATCGGAAATGGGCTGAACGCGGGCACCGGTGGCGCGGATCTCAGCGATCAGGTCCTTGTGACGGGCGCGATCCATCACCACGATGGTGAGCTCGCTTGCGGCCATGCCAAGACACTCGCTGAGGATCTTGATGTTCTCGGTTGCAGACTTGCGGATGTCGACCTTGCCTTTCGCTGCCGGGGGTGCCGCCAGCTTCTTCATGTAGAAGTCGGGAGCATTGAAGAGTCCACCGCGGTCGGAGGCAGCAAGGACTGCCATGGATCCGCGCTGATTGTTGGCGCAGAGGTTGGTGCCCTCGCAGGGATCAACTGCGAAATCAACACCGGGGCCGGTGCCGCTGCCCACTTCCTCGCCGATGTAAAGCATCGGGGCTTCGTCACGCTCACCCTCACCGATCACGATGCGGCCTTGCATCTGGATCTGGCCCATGCGCTGACGCATTGCCTCCACGGCCGCAGCGTCAGCTTCGTCCTTCTGGCCCAGGCCAGTGAGCTTGGCGGAAGCGATGGCCGCCTGCTCGACGACTTCGAGAATTTCCTGGATGAGAGTGCGATCCACGGGGTTGCGGCTTTGGGTTAAGGGTCTGCGAACGGTGAACTCACCTCGCGCTGCACTGGGATGGGCAGAGATCCCGATGCAGCAGGGTTTTTCAGCTCGTGAGCGCGGCTCACTGTATCAGCGACTTCAGCGGTTCCTACAATCACCCGGCATTCGCGTGGATCCCTCCATGAGCACCAAGCCCCTGGTGATCTCTCCCTCCATTCTTTCGGCTGACTTCGCCCGCCTGGGCGAGGAGGTCAAAGCGGTGGATCAGGCCGGTGCCGACTGGATCCATGTGGATGTCATGGATGGCCGCTTCGTGCCGAACATCACCATTGGCCCCATGATCGTTGAGGCCCTGAGGCCGGTGACAGAGAAGCCCCTCGATGTTCACCTGATGATCGTCGAACCGGAAAAGTACGTTCCGGATTTCGCCAAAGCTGGCGCGGACATCATCTCTGTTCAGGTTGAGGCTTGCCCCCATCTGCACAGGAATCTCGCGCAGATCAAGGATCTCGGGAAAATGGCCGGTGCTGTGCTGAACCCCGGCACACCGCTGGACACGCTCGAGTATTGCCTCGAGCTGTGTGATCTGGTGCTGATCATGAGTGTGAACCCCGGCTTCGGAGGCCAGAGCTTCATCGAGAATCAGGTGCAGAAGATCCGTGACCTGCGCCGCATGTGCGATGAGAAAGGTCTTGACCCCTGGATCGAAGTTGACGGTGGCATCAAAGGTGCCAATGCCTGGAAGGTGATCGAAGCGGGTGCCAATGCCATCGTGAGTGGCTCAGGCGTGTTCAACCAACCCGACTACGCCGCAGCAATCCAGGGAATCCGCGACAGCAAGCGCAGCTGATCAGCAACGACGTTTCCCTCAGTGGATACAGGGCCATCTCCTCACACGGGAGATGGCTTTTTTGGTGTTTTGAGCTTGAGGCCTGCACGGCTCAGCCACCAAAGAACCAGCCAATAGGTAAACACCTGGCCGACAATGGAATCTGGGCTAATGAGCAAGTAGGTCCCAAAGGAAAACGTGAAGGTCAGACGGTCACAAATCGCATCGTCAGCTTCGCAAGCGTCTATTGACCTTTCATCGCCCTTCCAGGGGCACCCAGGCGCCTAACGACTTGA
>WTHL01000184.1 GCA_011523155.1 Synechococcus sp. PL34863bin_39
CGCGGTTCCATGGGGGGCACGCCCCAGGGGATCCAGCGCCCAGCGCGTCTGCAGATGCTCGACCATCGCCGCGGCCGGCATCACCTGTGACGGGGTCCAGCCATTGCGATTGCCGACATCCATGTATTCGATCAAGCGCAGCTCCAGGCCCAGATCCCTGGCGAGCGCGGCCAGGGGGAGAACCTGATCGTCATTCGCCCCCAGCTGGATCACGCTGTTGAGCTTGAGAGCACCCCGCTGAGGCGAGAATCCCGCATCCCGCGCTGCGACCACACCGGCAAGAACCTGCTCCAACAGCTGCTGGCCGGCCCGCACACCGCCGCGCAGGCCAGCCATTCTCGCCACACTCCGGGCTTCGGCTCCATCCAGGCTGATGGTGATGCGATCCACCCCGAGAGCTCTGAGACGCATCGCCCGTTCTGCCGTCAGCAGAACACCGTTGGTGGTCAGTGTCACGTCATGCAGCTCCCGCATCGGATCCCCGGACGTTCGCCGTGCAGCAGCGATCGCCTCGAGCAAGGGCCAGAGCCGTTCACTGAGCAGGGGCTCACCACCCGTGAGACGCAGCGTCGTCACACCGAGGCGACAGGTTGCCCGAACCAGGGCCAGTTGCTGCTCCAGCGTCAGCAGACCGGAGGGCTCGTCCGCATCCGGGCAGCAGTAGGGGCAGGAGAGATTGCAACGCCCCGTCAGGGACAGCCGCAACACGCCGAGTGGACGCGCATGGCGATCAAGAAGGCTGCCTTCAACAGTCATCCGTTAACGCTGCCAGATCGGCCGCTTCATTGAGATTGCACAACTGCCGCGCTGGAAGCCGCACCGGGCGATGGGGAATGGAGCCAAGCCAGTCCATCCAACGCCGGTTTCCCTGGGCCAGTTGTGCCATGAGCCTGGGGTGAAAGGGGTCCCCTGAGGGGTACACCCCGAGGAGGGGCTGGAGCCGCACCCCGTCATCAGCCACGGCGGCGCACTGGGGCTCCTGCCGCCACGCATCGACCAGCTGCTGGAGGCCATGGCTCGTGAGCAGAGGCATGTCGACCGGAGCCACCAGCAGGGGCCGACCAGGCTCGGGCGACAAAACCTCAGCCAGGGCCTGCAGCGGACCCTGGGGCTGCAGAGCATCAGGAACCACCTCCACCTGAGGCCAGTGCTGCAGGAGCGACCGATGACTGGCGTGGCCACTGACCACGACCACGGGCAACGGCATGGCCCGCAGCTGCGTCACAAGGGCGGAGAGCCACACACCACCGGAGGGATGCGGCAACAAGGCCTTGTCACATCCCATGCGTGAGCTGGCGCCGCCACTGAGAACGCAGGCCCGCATGCTTGTCATTGACGAACCAAAGTGGAAGCAGAAGCGAAGGGGCCGACCAGCCCGCATGGCCGTGACCACGGATACCGAAACACCAAGCACAAAGAATTGCCATGCATGTGATAAGTCGGGCTGATGGCCCCAACGAGGAACCGCGCTGATTCCGTAGCCGTGGTCACCATCAACGTCACCCTTTGTGCCGTTCACTGATTGCGAGCACGGTCCATTTGTTCAGCGCCGTCACCTCCTTCCTCAGCACCTTGTTTTGACGCTCGAGGGCCCCACTTTTCCAATTCAATGCTTGGCGATCTCTGGTCGTTCCAAGGGAGATACCGAACACTTCATCTCACTTGGATCGCCTTTTTCCTGACGTTTGTCGTCTGGTTCAACCTGGCCCCTCTGGCCACCACCGTGAAAGCGGATCTCGGATTGACTGTCGGTCAGATCCGCACCGTGGCCATCTGCAACGTGGCCCTCACCATTCCGGCCCGCGTGCTGATCGGCATGCTGCTGGACAAATTCGGTCCGAGGATCACTTACTCCTCGATCCTTGTCTTCTCCGTCATTCCCTGCCTGCTGTTCGCATCCGCCCAGGATTTCAATCAGCTGGTGGTGGCTCGCCTTCTTCTCTCCATCGTCGGCGCCGGCTTCGTGATCGGCATCCGGATGGTGGCTGAATGGTTCCCACCCAAGGAAATCGGCCTTGCCGAAGGGATCTACGGCGGCTGGGGCAATTTCGGCTCCGCATTCTCCGCCCTCAGCATGGTGGCCCTCGCAGGCTTCCTCTCCTTCTCCGGAGGCTTTGAACTGCCCACCGGCGCCATTCTCAATTGGCGCGGTGCGATTGCCCTCACCGGCATCGTGTCGGCTGTTTACGG
>WTHL01000182.1 GCA_011523155.1 Synechococcus sp. PL34863bin_39
ATGTAAAGGATGGGGTGGTTCGTCAGATGAGATATTGTGAAAAAGCAAAAGATTTCATTTTGATTACAAAATTACCACCTGCAACTACCAAATTTTCACCAGCAATCAAAGTGAATCTCAAAGCGTCACTTGGTAGTGGTCATCAACATAGTTGCTTCTCTCCCACGAGTTTGTGCACGTATATGAATAAAATTATTGAGGGACCTGACCTACAAAACGCTGAAGAAAAATTTATCGATCAATATCTCAAACAATATGAATCGGCATCGAATGTAGTTGATGATAAGGCTGATGAGGCTAGAGCTAAGGAAATGGCTTACTTACGAAAACAAGCAAAACTCAAATTCAATACCTTAGACAAGCAGAGAGAATACTACAAAAATACCCACGGTGAACCCAATAAGTTCGTCTTCAAATTAAAGTCCGAGTGCGCATTGATGCCATCTGAACTTTTCTCTGATGCGATAAAATACCTACTTTCTAGAATTGAAAAACTCGTCAGCTCAAATATTGTGGTAAACGACCTCGGTTATAATCATTTTGAAATCATGATTTATGACGAATCCCATACGGTTGGAAACTTAATTCAAGCACTTGTTTACAATAAATTCATACGTGAAAATATGGAGGGGAAAATATCTTTCATAGGATATTTTGTGACACACCCACTAGAAAATACGGTTTGTATGAAACTGACCTCTTCTTTGGAAAAAGAAGAAGTGCTAAAATTCTTTAAAGAAGAGGCTCTAGTTCATGTCGAAGCGTCACTTAAGAAACTCCTTAAAGAGTGGGATAACGTTGAGTAAATTTTATGCACTCGAATTCACATCTTGAATTACAAAGAAATATTTACGACCAAAAAAATAGAATAAATCCAACCATTCTTATTTGTTCAACTCAACCTCTTTCTTTTTTAAGATATTTTGAATCATACAACGTAAACAAATACGAAATATTCAAAGATGCATAGTTCACTAACTCCAGTAGGGAATCATGATCATTGTCACATCTTGCCAACAGTAAATAACAGTGCGCTTGACTTATAAGTATACGATGTTTGGACTTGAGATCTTCAACCTCAGAACTTTCCTTATTCACCAACGTATCCGATTGCGGATCGTTTCTTAATTCTTCAAGTCGTCGTTTCTTTTTAATGATCTCCCCATGTATTTTCCTAGCTAAATTCAACTTGTCGACGAAATCTTGCATTTTCTGTAAATTTGAGCGATGAATAGTTCTTTCACGACCATCTTCCGCCCTTCCAATGGTCACCGCTGCGTCTCCATGATAAATGCTTTGACAAGCAGCAGTCAAGTTGATATATTCTTCATTAGTGAGTTTTTCCTTGACATCGAAAAGCAAACCCATCATCTTTTCTGAAGCTTGTATCATGGTTGAAGACTGATGCTTCACCTGTTGACCTTCAAGAACATTCAGAAGATTTTCGTACTTTTTAGTATCAATATTTCCCGATTCAAGGTCAACCGCCCTCCTGAATGCAGAAAGTATTCTCATGTCCGCCGTTCTAACCACGTCGTCCTCGCCGTTCTCGCCGTTCTCGCCGTCCTCAACACCCTCAACGTGCGGAAGATGACCTTCGAGTTTTCTCTTCTTCGATGATAGATATTTCAAAGATCGCAACGATGGCGAATATAAGTTTTGATGATCTTCGTAAGACTGCTCATTCGCCGGCATGCGAACAAGCGAGGGGCGCGTCATCGATAACATGTGTTGTGGTGTCGCGTCAAGGTTGGGCGCGTGTTGTGACGGAAAGGGGTAAAGTAAGTGGGTTTTTACCTTTTTTTTCACGCGCTTTGATGAAAATCCTGCTTTATGATTGGTCAGCGAAAATGTGATCCGTATGAAAATTCAAAATTTGATATTTTTTTTTTTGCACTTTTTTCGGACTATTTTGCAAAAGGAAGAGCGTGGAACGTTGTACCGATAATTTTTTTTTGGAGATTTACATCTTTTCTTATAAACCCTACTCCTCGATGTCACTTCGAATACCGCACGTGAACACCCACCTTCATCTTCAAACATGACAAATGAAAATGAATGCGGAACGAAGTCGACATCACCCTTCAAATTCCTCTGGTGGAAGAAGCGACACTGCCGTATCAACAAAAACCTGACCGATGCAAAGAATAACGGTGATGACGGTGACCTCGCAGTCCGGAAACAAGAG
>WTHL01000133.1 GCA_011523155.1 Synechococcus sp. PL34863bin_39
GCAGCCTGATCGGCTTTGGAACCCTGGCCGCTGGACTACAGGCAGACAGTGATCTTTGGATGCGTCGCGCCGGGGATCTGGCCTGGATCCTGTCCGTCACCATTCCCATGGTGCTGCTGGTCGGCCTGCTTCGCCTGGCCGACACCCTGCTCCCGAGTACGGGCCCCGAAGACGGCGACATGGCTCAGACAAACCAGCGCATGCCATGGCTGATTCGCCAGTCCCTGGCGCTGATGATCCTGGAGGGGGTTGTGCAAGTCGGAGGCATCAGCACACTTCGCCTGGCAAGCGCCATGCTGTTCCAACACAGCGGCGTCCTCACGGGCGCCGTGGTTGCCGCAGGAAGCGGGGCCCTCGCTCTGTGGACCGTTGAACAGAGCCTTGCCCTGCCCTTGCTGATTCACAGAGGGCTCAAGCCTCTGTCCGCAATGGAACAGAGCCGGCGACTGGTTCAGGACAATCGCCTGAAGGTGATGGCCCTCTTGGGCCTGCTGGTCGGCATCAATCTGATCGGGCTGATGGGGGCCTGCATCGGCCTGATCATTTCACTGCCCCTCAGCGCCCTGATCCTGATGGCAAGCTGTCGCACTCAGACGCCTTGGAGCAAGGACTCACGTCGGAACATGTTGCCGACATAAAGGCGGGTGATCTCTCTGGACTCCACACCGTTCTGGACGAGAAAGCCAGCGAGAGCGGCCTGAATCAGCCGGTATTGATCCCAGTTCGGATAACGCTCAATGAAGCGGGTCATGGCCTGCTGGAGAGGCTCAGGCAACTCGGAATGGAAGCTCACCACCGATTCACCACCATCGGGACAGACCGAGCTGGCATCACCTGCGGAGGCAGTGGACGTCGTGAAGACGGTCTGAGTTGAATCAAGTGCCTGCACGTGGTGCATCCCGAAGCCATCGAACGGTAATCAGTTCTCCACATTCGGCAGCCGAACGTCAAGACGAGAGACACGGGGGAATCCCACGAGCTCTCACCTTGAGACCCCAGTTGCGAAGCCCTTTTTCGACGCAGCGAATCCAACACAAGCGAAATCCAGAGAAGCGACCTCGGCCGTCAAGGGGTAGGGACCGACGGAGAGTTTTTTCCACAGAACCCAGCCCGAGCCGGAAACCGAGCCCTCAACCTGTGGAAAACCTGTGAAGGACTTGCGCCAAGCGCGCGGAAAAACATTCAGAAATTTTCCATAAGCCCTGCCTATGGAGCACCGCAGTCCCAGGTCGTTCTCATCGCCTCGACGAATGCCTGGGCCGCTGGAGCCTTCCAGTGCAGCTCGACCCCCCTTGCGCCAGGAACACTCTGAAGGAGCACCTGCAGACTCCAGTGCTCCCGGTCACCATCCAGGCATCCCCACCAGGAACCGCACTCCATCTCAAGCTCAATGGACTCTTCGTCCATGAGCTGACTCTGAAGGGACGCATGCTGGCTTTGAAGAGCAGACAGCAGGTTCATGAGCCCGTCCCACTCGTCGGATCGGAGCTCGACAGCCCAGCCTTCACCGCCGATCAGGACGGGAAACTCCGGGCGGGATGGATCATGGACCAGGCGCCAACCTGGCCCTTCCTGCTGGATCATCCAGGCAGGAGGTCAGGCTGATCCTGCTCATCGCTGAGTTCAACGATCGCTCGCTGCACCGGCTTCACGCTCGACTCCTCGAGCAGACCATCAAAATCATCAAATCGTCGCTGCTTGGCACGGAAAGCGATGCGAACCGTTGTGAGATAGCGATTGCTCGATTGGCGAATCAGACTCTCGCCGCGCTTGGCAAGGTCCTGTGAATCCACACCAGCGCTGATCACGGTCGTCCTGACAAGAATCAACCATCCTAATTGAGCATGTCGCTGTGAAAGGGCACATGCACCGGATAGGAACGCTGATGGCCACGCGGCGTCTTCAGAACAATCTGGCGTCCGAGCCCAAGCGCCATCAACGGCCGCCGCAGCAGTGCCACGAGTGCACTGACCTCTTCAAGATGGGCAGCATCCACACATTCGATCCTGATGCTGCCCCAGCTGCGGGTGATTCTGCAGTCGCGCAGCGGCTCAAGACTCGCCTCCACTTGAGGCTCCTCCCTGTAGAAGGACCAGATCAGCCGCTGCAGGCGATCCATCGCAAGTCCTCGTAATCTTTCCTCTCTCCAACCTGCCCATGGTGTTGGAACAGCTACCCGCGGCCGAACAAAACCTTCAGCTTTCCAAGACAGCAGGCACCCTTGCCATTGACCTGGGAAGCACGACCACCGTGGTGGCCTTCCAGGCTCTGGCGGCCGAAAGCATCGCGCTTTTGAGCCTTGACCCGATCACGCGGGGACCTGGGCAGATCCCCAGCATGATCTGGATCCAGGGAGTTGACGATTCAGCTCCCCTGGTGGGGCGACAGGTCCTGGATGCCGGATTGGAGGACAGCGCGGCGCCGCAACTGCTGAGGGATTTCAAACGATGCATCGGCGCACCAGCGTCTGAAGCACTCGTGGAGACCGTCGTGGGCTCCGAGGAAGCCGCGCAGACGCTGTTGTCACAGATCTGGAAACGCCTTCCTGCCGACCTTGCCATCACGCGCCTTGTCCTCACCGCGCCGGTGGAGCATTACCGCGGCTACCGGGAGTGGCTTCTGAAGGCGAGTGCGTCCCTGCCTGTCGACGAGGTCGCCCTGGTGGACGAACCCACTGCGGCAGCACTCGGCGCCGGTCTGCCCCCCGGCGCATCCTTGCTGGTGGTTGACATGGGCGGAAGCACCATTGACCTCTCCCTTGTCGCTCTGGAGGGGGGAGAAGGCAAGGCAGCCCCATTGGCCCAGCTGCTGCGGTTCCGTGGTCGGGGCCTCAGGGACACAGGTCAGGTGTTGCGCTGCGCGAAGGTTTTAGGGAAGGCAGGGCTGCCTCTTGGCGGCAGGGACCTCGACCGATGGATCGTGGAGGCATTGACGGCGTCAGCGACGTCGTCCTCCCAGGCTGCGGTCGTGCCCTCCGCTGCCGCTCTCAATGCGGCGGAACGCCTGAAATGCAGGCTGAGCGCTCCTGACGTTGATGACCAGACCTCCCTGGCGGAACTAATCAGTACAGCGGAAGGATCGCCGCAGGAACTGCGTCTGAACAGAGCGCAGCTCGAGACCCTGCTCGAGGAGCGGGGACTGCTTGATGCTCTGGATGATCTGCTGGAGCAGACCCTGGCCGGAGGACGGAAGCATGGGGTTCAGCTTCAGGATCTCAACGCTGTTCTGGCCGTCGGTGGTGGCGCCCAGCTGCCCTTGCTCAGGCGATGGCTGAGCGAACGAGCAGGGAGTATCCCCTTGCTGAGTCCTCCTCCAGTGGAAGCCGTCGCGGTTGGAGCGTTGAGCCTCACGCCCGGCGTACGGGTTCGAGACGTGCTCCAAAGGGGCGTCTCCCTGCGTTGCTGGGACCGCAGATCTGGCGCGCATCACTGGCATCCCCTGTTTGTTGCGGGACAGACGTGGCCTTCGGAGAAACCTTTCACACTTGTGCTGGCGGCCAGTGAAGACAACCAGGCCTTCCTTGAACTGGTTCTGGGCGAACCCGACAACCAGGTCCGTCATGACGTGGTGTTCGTGAATGGCTTGCCGACCCTGCGCGAGAACAGTGCGTCGTCTGAAGTCAGTCGACTGGAGAGAGCAGATGTCCGCCTGCCGCTGACTCCCCCTGGACTCTCCGGCCAGGACTGCCTCAGGCTGCAGTTCCGCTTGGATGAGGACGCGCAGCTGACTGTGGAGGTTGAAGACCTGAGGACAGGGGATGAACTGCCGCGGAAGTTTCTGGGTCGCATTCGCTGAGGTTTGAGACGGACGACGACGGGCGGTGCACGGTCCGTCCACGCGGGGGTGGGATCCGGAGCCGCCGTCCATAAAAAGGAGGTGCTGCTGGACAGAACCCACGTGGCGCAGCCTCGCCACCAATTTCACCGCTTCTGGCTTGGCCTCACCCTGGGAGGCGTTGGTGTGTTGTGCGCCACCGCTTACTGGTGGGAGCGACAGCTCCCTGGGCGGCTGTCGTTGGCAATTCAACAGAACGATGCGATCGCCTGTCTGAAGTACAGCGAGCAACTGGCCGCCCTGCGCTGGCTTGGACAACGGGTTCCGAAGGAACAGGCGGTCTGTCGGCGCCGTGCAGCTGCTGAGGCATGGCGCAACCAACGGCATGGGGATGCGCTGCACCTTCAGGAACAGTTGGTCAATTCAGGAGTGGGCAGCAGCGAAACCCAACGTGACGACAAGCGCACCCTGAAGGTCTGGAGAGATCAGCTGCGCGATCAGGCCCTGGATGCCTTCAGCCAGGGAGACATGGACAAGGCACTGGCGCTGCTTCGCCCACTCGAAAGCAGCGCCGGGGTTCCTGGGAGCCGTCTGAGCGACAGCATCAAGGAAACGTGGCATCGCAATCAGCTGGACCACGGACGCCTCGACAGGCTCGTCAGGGACGAGCGCTGGTGGGAAGCTCTGGCCGTCCTCAACCGACTGGACCATCCCTGGTGGCAGAGCCATGCCAGACCGCTGCGACTGACCGTTGAAGAGGCCATCAAGGCCCTCAGAGATCTTGAAGAACACCACAACCATGGTGAGCTTCCTCGCCACACCGTGTCCCGATCGGCTCTCGACCAAGCCGTGCAGCAACGGATTTCAGAAGGGCTGAATCCCTGGGATGCCTTCAGAACCGGCTGCGTCGATGTCGGGGGTCGGGTTGAGGAGGAAGGCCCTGAGAGTCTCTGCCGTCGTCGTTGAGGCTCGCCATGAGGCTCTGATCGGAGGCCCGGCACGCATGACACAATGCGGCTGAAGGCGTACTGGCTTATGCAACCCGGAGACAAAGTCGTCGTGTCCGCCAACGTTGTGGTTTACAACCACCCCCAGCACCGTGGAGAAGCTTTTGATCTCCAAGGCAGCACGGGGGAAGTGGTGAGCGTCCTCAATGAATGGAAGGGCCGCCCGATCAGTCCAACGCTCCCTCTGGTCGTGGCATTCGGGCGCTACAAGGCCCACTTCCGAGCCGACGAGCTCAGTCCCGAGGCCTGACTGTCACGGCAGCGAACAGGCCCTTACTCCTGACGTCGGAGATAGACCCCTTCCTCTCCGTCGGGATCCATCAGCCTGAGCTCGATGGTTTCAGTGCGACGCGTGGGGACGACGCGCCCACAGAAATCAGGCTGGATCGGCAGTTCTCGGTGACCCCGATCCACCATCACCAGAAGCATCACCCGGCGCGGACGTCCCCAGGCCTGAATCGCTTCGAGGGCCGCGCGGATGGTCCGTCCGGTGAAGATCACATCGTCGACCAGCAGCACATCGCGTCCCTCCACACTGATCGGCAGGTCTGTGGCCTGAACCATGCGTGTCCCAACACGTTCGAGGTCATCGCGATGAAAGGTGGGATCAAGGGATCCCTGGGCAAGCGCATGACCTGTGAGCGCCTCGAGCTGGCGCGCCAGAACCCTGGCGAGATAGACGCCTCGCGTGGGAATACCAAGCAGGAGCAGATCCTCGCTGTGCTCAACGCTTTCCAGCACCTGACTGGAGAGCCGCTGGAGTGTGCGGGCGAGATCCTGGCCGGACAGAATCTCGATTCTTTCAGGTCCGGCAGAGGCAGACATGGTGCTGTCGCTGTGGGAGGTCAGTGTATGGGCGATGACGTGTTCAAAAGCTGACCCGCCAGGCACCTCACTTTGGGATCGGAGGTCCTGGAGGTAACTTGAATCTGGAGAAGCCCTTAAGAACAGATAGCCCTGGAGTGCATGTGACGACCACTAGAGATATGGGGATCAGTCGGAAAACAGCAGTCGCCCCGGTGGTTCTGGCGATTCTTGACGGATGGGGATATAGAGAGACGGCAACTCATAACGCCATCCGCAACGCCGAGACCCCGGTGATGGATGCCCTGTGGCATGCCTATCCCCACAGCCTGATACAAGCCAGCGGCGCCCATGTGGGTCTCCCCGACGGACAGATGGGGAATTCAGAAGTCGGCCACCTCACGATCGGAGCCGGGCGCATCATCCGCCAGGAGCTGGTGAGAATTTCCGAAACAGTCAGCACCAACGCACTGGGGAAGACGGAAGCTCTCGCCGAACTGGCGGACTCCCTTCGATCCTCTGGAGGCACGCTCCATCTGGTCGGACTCTGCTCGGACGGCGGTGTGCACAGCCACGTCGATCACCTCTGTGGGTTGCTGCGCTGGGCCTCGGACGTCGGCATCCAACGGGTCGCTGTCCACGCGATCACCGATGGGCGCGACACACCGACCGAAAGCGCGTCGCGCTTCCTCGATCAGGTGCAGACAGCCATCAAGGACACAGGCATCGGGGAGGTGGCCAGCCTCTGCGGTCGCTACTGGGCAATGGATCGGGATCATCGCTGGGAACGCACAGCCAAGGCATACCGCCTGCTGACGGACCCGTCCTTACCTGCACAGGCGGCTGATCCGAACCAGGTGCTCAAAGCCAGCTATGCCGATGGCATCACTGACGAGTTTCTCGAACCCGTCAGGCTGACCGATGCCTTCCTCCGTGACGGGGACGGCATGGTGATGTTCAACTTCAGGCCTGACCGCGCCCGTCAGCTGGTGCAGGCTCTCACGCTCGATAATTTCGAAGGATTTGAGCGGGACGAACGTCCACAGCTGAAGATCGTCACCTTCACGCAGTACGAGTCAGGACTGCCTGTCTCGGTGGCCTTCCCCCCTGAATCACTGGAGCACCTGCTGGGCCAGGTGGTGTCAGACCATGGCCTCAAGCAGTACAGAACGGCCGAAACAGAGAAATATCCGCATGTCACTTATTTCCTGAATGGCGGCATCGAGCAGCCGCTGGAGGGTGAAGATCGGCACTTGGTGCCGTCTCCAAGGGTTGCCACCTACGACGAAGCCCCTGCGATGTCGGCGGCGTCACTGACCGACAGCTGCATCGCCGCCATTGAACGCGGCGACTATGCACTGGTGGTCATCAATTACGCCAACCCCGACATGGTCGGGCACACCGGGGTCATGACGGCTGCGACTGAGGCGATTCAGACCGTTGACCACTGCATCGGCCGCTTGCTCGATGCGGTCGGACGGATGGGAGGAACCCTGTTGATCACCGCTGATCACGGGAATGCCGAAGTGATGCAGGGTCCGGATGGTCAGGCCTGGACGGCCCACACCACCAATCCTGTACCGGTGATCCTGGTTGAAGGGGAAAAGCGCAAGGTGGCTGGCCTCGGCAATTCAATCCGCCTTCGCGATGATGGCGGCCTTGCCGACATTGCTCCGACATTGCTCCAGCTTCTCGAGCTTCCCAAACCCGACGCCATGTCAGGCTCAACGCTGATTGAAGCGATCGAAGCCCCGACGAGCTTCAGCGCCAAACTCCCCCAACCCGTCTGAGCCGGCATCGGCTTCTTCTTCACGCGTCATGCTTACCTCCGTTCTCTCATGGGTCTGGATCGGCAGTGGGATTCTCTTGATCCTGCTGGTCCTTCTCCACAGCCCCAAAGGTGATGGCATGGGCGGCCTTGCAGCCAGCGGAAGCTCCATGTTCACCAGTGCAAGCAGTGCCGAAGCAACGCTGAACCGAATCACCTGGTCGTGTCTGGCGATCTTCATCAGCCTGGCGGTGATTCTGAGCGCCGGTTGGCTGGGCTGACACCAACTTCAGCCAGCCCAACCATCAGACCTAACGGTTGAGCACGACCATTGCTGTGGGACGCCAGGCCTCCTCACGGAGTCAGCGACCTGGGCCAGGCTCCTGAAGACCGGAGCGCAGGAAAGCAACACTCTTCTGAACACGGTCAATCTCATAGTCGGTCTTCACCTTCTGCTTCTCCAGGACCTCCACGCGCTTCAGAAGGTCTTCCAGGAGCTTGTTCTGAAGCGACTCCACCTGAACCAGTCGCTTCTTCTTGTCAGGGTCCGCCGGTTCGGCAGAGAGCGCCCCATCCAGCACGGCACCGTCAGTCTCCAGGTACATCTCAGCCAGGCGCTCGAGAACCTTGGTGTACTGCTTGCCCTGCCGCCTGCAGAGATCCCGGAAGGAATCCAAGACCTCAGGCCTGAAATTCGCAGCAAAAGCGCCAGGACGCGGCACAACCCAGAGTCGTATAGCCAGAACGATACGCCTCCACCCTGAGGTCCATTTCCCGCATCCGTGGTGGGCATTCCCACCCTGAACACCTCGCCCTCACTTCAACGCAGAGACAGCTCTCTGGCATAGAACCGCATTGCAACACCTAGGTGGGAGGCGTCCGGCATCGCTTACCCCCCGCTGACCTGCACCAATCAACAGACACAAAAATGGGGCACGGATGTGCCCCAGACGCGTTGCGGTACCTGAATGATCAGAGGGAAGAGGACCAACCCCTCCCCTCCTGGACTCAGTAGTCGAAGTCGCCGCCGCCCATGCCGCCTGCGGCAGGAGCTGCATCCTTCTTCTCAGGCATGTCGGCCACGATGCACTCGGTGGTCAGCACCATGCCAGCGATGGACGCGGCATTTTGCAG
>WTHL01000071.1 GCA_011523155.1 Synechococcus sp. PL34863bin_39
GAATGTTGAAGCGGGGATTCCCCATCGCTTCCACGTAGATCGCCTTGGTGTTGGCGTCGATCTGGGCCGCGAAACTGTCAACCGAGTCGCCCTCGGCGAATTTCACCTCAATGCCGAGACGGGGGAACTGCACCTTGAACTGGTTGTAGGTCCCGCCGTAGAGATACGAGGTGGAGACAAAGTTGTCTCCGGCCTGCATGCAGTTGGTGATGGCCAGGAACTGCGCCGACTGACCGGAGGCTGTCGCCAGTGCAGCCACCCCCCCTTCAAGAGCGGCGACCCGCTTCTCGAAGACATCCGTCGTTGGATTCATCAGGCGGGTGTAGATGTTCCCGAATTCCTTGAGGCCGAACAGATTGGCCCCATGCTCCGCATCGTTGAAGACGTAGGAACTGGTCTGATAGATGGGGACCGCCCGCGCATTGGTGGCGGGATCGGGGGACTGACCAGCGTGCAGCTGAAGCGTCTCGAAGCGATGCGATGTCAAGGCTGATCAGATGGGCGTGACCCCGTTCTAGCTGTCGGCAACAGTTTGACGACTCCAGTCATCGGCGGGTGCAGGCTTCTCCGTGTCAGCCAGGGAAGGCATGGTCTCGCGCACCAGCGGAACGAAGCGGGCACGCACGGCCTGACGGAAGGACGCAGCCGTTGCCTCATTCAGCACGGGGTAGGCCTGGGGTCCGGCCTGCTCGACCAGATGACGCCAGCGGCTCGACTCCTTGGCCTTGAGTTCATCCAGGGGCGCCTGGAAGTCGTACTGATGCATCGAGCCACCGTCGGCGGCCAGGGAAGTGGCATCAGCGGCCAGCTCGGCACGGACAGGGTCAAAGCCCTTCGCCTTGAGGGTGTCGGGCAGACCGAGCACAGGTTGGTAATAGTCGAGCAGGCGCAGCTCCTCCTCGAGGACGATGGCCCAGGCGCCGCGGGAGCCCTCCGTCGTGCCGAATCCCTGCTCTGCAGCGGTCATGGCATCCAGGTGAAAGCGAAGCCACAGGTAGTAGGACTTCTCAGTGATGCTTTTCTTGGCTGCGGCCTTCCCGGTCACGATGGCGGGCAGGGCCGCCTCAGCCTTGCGCAGAAAAAGACGATCCTCACGTTCGAGGTTCATCGCTCCCCAGCGCTGGCGGTAATCCCAGAGTTCGGCGTAGCGGGCCACATCCTCAGCAGACCAGCCCAGGGCCTGGAGTTCATCAGCGCGATGCGTCAGTTCCTTCGCCACTCAGCTCAACGTGTTCGGATTCAAGGCAGCGTAGAGGGCGGTTTGCTGTGGGGAAATTCCCGGACATGCTGACGTGCATTGATCGGTGCAGGGCGGCTGTACCCCTCGTGCAGCCACAGATCACCCTCAGCTGAGGCGTAGTGGATCTGCCAGTGATAAAGCCCCCGGTACGCCAGGGGGGCGCGGTCCATCAGCGCCGCGTAGCGCAGCACGGCCTCGCCGTAGTGGTCACTGTTGTTGTATCCCCAGAGACCGGTGCGGATGTTCTGCAGTCCCCCGCGGCGGACCAGATAGCGGGCTGCTGCGTGAATGGAATCCCAGGGATCGCGAATGTCGCCATCGCGGCCGATGCCGGGCTCTGCCCAGGTCGTTGGCAGGAACTGCATGGGCCCCTGGGCGTTGGCCACCGAGATGCCATCGATCCGCCCCATCCCGGTCTCCACGAGATTCACGGCAGCCAGCACCGACCAGGGGATCCCGCTGGCCTGCGCTGCACTGCGGTAGGCCCTCAGGAGCTCAGCCTCCGGAGCGGGAGGTTGGATCCGCCAGCCAGGCACGGTGGGTGAGCCGGAGCCACGGTGCATGGCCAGGAAGGCGCGCCGGGCGGCGATGTGCTGATCGAACACCCACACCCAGCGGCGGTCCAGCGCCCTGCGGACCGCATCATGCTGCGCCCCATCCTTGGAGAGGACCCTGTAGATCACCTGTTGCTGATGGGCCAGCCGGGGCAGGCTGCCGCTGGGCACGGCGGGATCCCTGATCGCGGCTTCCAGCGATGCCAGGAGACGGGCCACCTGGCCGGGCTGACGGGGAACAAGGGGATAGTGGCGTCCGTCAGCGCTTCGGGCGAGAGAGGGATGCGTCGGCAGCACGATGCCGCTCGTCGATAGATCTTCAGCGCTGACCCGCTGCGGCGAGGCCGGCGTCATCCGCTGCTGAAGGGTCCAGAG
>WTHL01000095.1 GCA_011523155.1 Synechococcus sp. PL34863bin_39
GAAGGTGTGGTCGGCCAGCGGCGTTTCAACGTGCGCATCGATGGTCAGGCCAACCATGCCGGCACAACGCCGATGTCGATGCGACGTGATGCCTTGACCACGGCCGCCCAGCTGGTGCTTGAGGTGGAGCGGCTGGCCCGCGATCACACCGGTGATCCGGTGGCCACGGTCGGGCGACTGAATGTGTGGCCCAATGCGGCGAATGTGGTGCCGGGACAGGTTGAACTCTCCATTGATCTGCGCGATCTGTGCCCTTCTGTTCTTGATGAACTGGTGGCCAATCTCCGCTGTCTTGTACGCCAAATCGCGGATGCGAGCGGCTGCGACATTGCACTTGAGCCAGCCTTCTCCGTCGCTCCAACCCCGGCGGATTCAAGGGTGATGGAGGCCGTCACCCGGGCCTGCGACCGACTTGGCGTCACCTCCAGCACACTGCCCAGCCGCGCCAGTCACGATGCTCAGGAGATGGGACGGCGTTGGCCGATGGGGATGATCTTCGTTCCGAGTCGCGGTGGCCTGAGCCACTCCGCCAGTGAATTCACCAGCAGCCAGCAATGCTGTGAGGGTGCTGCCGTTCTGCTGCAAACCCTGCTTGATCTCGATCAACGGATGTGACGCGTTGACCTTCTCAATCCTGGCTCGGGATCCCTCCAACGGTCGCTTCGGCGTTGCTGTCGCGACCTGCCATCTCGCCGTCGGGTCCACTGTTCCTCACATCCGCGCAGGAGTCGGCGCCGTTGCCACCCAAGCACACACCAATCCCTATCTCGGCATCTGCGGGCTGGAACGACTGGAACAGGCCATGCCGGCCGATGCGGTGCTGGAGAGCCTCATGCGCGATGACCCTCAACGTGCATTTCGGCAGGTGCAGCTGATTGATGCCAGTGGCACAACAGCCTGCTGGACCGGTGACCAATGCGGAGACTGGGCTGGCCATCGCAGCTGCGGTGACCTGGCCGTGGCAGGCAACTGGCTGGCCGGTGAGGACGTGCTGATCGCCATGGAGGACTGTTTTCTGGCGTCGGATCCCACCTGGAAGCTGGGACGACGGCTGGTGCATGCCTTGCAGGCGGGTGAAAACGCCGGTGGCGACAGACGTTCGACGCGCGCGACCTCGGCAGCGGTGCAGGTGAGTGGCGAAGCCGCCTTTCCTCTGCTTGATCTCAGGATCGATTTTCAGGAGGAGGCTGTGGATGCCCTGCAGCACCTGTATGAGCGCAGTCAGCTGCTCTGGGCACAGCAGTGGAGGGATGAACTGCTGACGCGACCGGTGCTCAACCGCACGATCTCGAACGAACGCCGCTCGGCCTGAGCCAGTTGATCGTTCTGGTGCAGCTGGTTAATGCAGCTGGTGCTTGGGCAACCGTTGCCCTTCCTAGGGAAGAGGGCTGTTGACGACCATGCCGCTGCCGATCCGAGCGGTGCGCCCCAGTTCAGCACCAGTGACGGATCGCAGGATGAGGTCGCTGTACCCCTGCACGGACAGCTGTTGCCACCACCCGTCGGCCAGGTGCTGACGCTGACTCAGAGGGAGCCGGCTCCAGCTCTCATCCAGGAGGAGTTCCACAGCGTTCTGCTCAGGGATGGGGCGTGCAGCCTGAAGGACCTCAACCGCTGCTGGCCATGCTGAATCGACAGGGGATTGATCCAGCAGCAGAGACAGCAGCGGATCCAGGTCAGGCACGCTCGCGTCCGGTGGCGCGGTGGGGACGACATCCGGCTCCGGCTGAGGGACCTCCTTGGCGGGCATCGGGGCGGGCATCGGGGCCAGCGCCGGGACACCCTCGATCGGAGGGATTGGAATCTCAGGGCTGTCAGGGATGGTGCGCACCGATGGGGGCGCAACCACTGCTGGCGGCAAAGGCTGTCTGGATGGGAGAGAACGACGGATGAGCACACCTACAGTGCCCAGGAAGAGCAGCACCAGTGCCACCACCACAGGCCAGAAGAGGGGTGCCAGGTCTCTGGGCCAGAACCCTGGCACCGACAGATCTCCCTCCCGGTTGCGACGCCAGAGCTCCTGACCACGCAGGCGAAGATCGGCAAGCACGGCTCTGAGGTCATCACCAAGCGAACCCCAGGGACTTGTATAGGGAGCTGGGAGAGAATCCTTGTCCCGGTTGTGCACTGGAATCGGCACCTGATCAGGCATCAACGGTGCTGGTC
>WTHL01000054.1 GCA_011523155.1 Synechococcus sp. PL34863bin_39
CTGAACTGGTGGATGGATGCCTTGCTGCCGACGTTGGCACAACGTGATGACGCAACACAGCAGAACGCCATGGTTGCGGTCTGGATGGCGCTGCCGGACACCCATCACTTTCTCCTCAACAAGTTGCTCACCGGCGGCTTCCGAATCGGTGTCGCGAGGGGTCTGGTCGTCAAGGCTGTCGCGGCAGCGTTTGAGCTTCAGGAGACCACCGTGCTGGAACGGCTGATGGGTGCCGTCACACCCACAGCCGACTGGTTTGATCACCTGCGCGCTTCAGCCGCGGAACGCAGCGATCGAGGGGCCGTTCCCTACCCATTTTTCCTTGCGAGTCCGTTGGCCAGGGAGCAGGCCGGTGCGACCGATGCCGGTGTGTGGTGGGTCGAGTGGAAATGGGACGGAATCAGGGGACAGCTGATCCGACGCCATGACGGTGTCTATCTCTGGAGCCGTGGTGAGGAACTGGTGAATGGAAGCTTTCCGGATCTGGTTGCCATGGGAGAGGGTCTTCCCGTCAATACCGTGCTGGATGGTGAGGTGATCTGCTGGGAACGCCACCAGAACCACCCCATGCCTTTCGCCAGCCTGCAGCGGCGACTGGGACGGCAACGTGTCGGTGTCAAATTGCTGAAGGACTGTCCAGCCCGGTTCGTGGCCTACGACCTGCTGGAAGACGGCGGTGTCGACATCCGCGATGCGCCCCTCGAGACCCGCCTGCGACGGCTTAACGCAGTGGTCGAAGGTTGTGAAGGCGATGCCACCTGGCGTCTCCTCCGAAGTGATGGCCACCGCCTTGGCAGCTGGGACGACCTCGATGCACTCCGACGTGCCGCCGGACAGGGAGGCGCCGAAGGATTGATGCTCAAGGATCTCCGCTCTCCCTATCTGGCCGGACGCCGACGCGGGCACTGGTGGAAACACAAACTCGAACCGATGACCCTGGATGCGGTGCTGATCTACGCCCAGGCAGGAACCGGTCGTCGCGCCAACCTCTTCACCGACTACACCTTTGCCCTCTGGGACCGCGACTCCGACGAAACTGCGGATCATCAGCTGGTGACCTTCGCCAAGGCCTACTCAGGCCTGAATGATGAGGAGATCCTGAGCCTCGATCGCTGGATCCGTCGGCATACCCGCGAACGTTTCGGGCCCACCCGTGTGGTGGATCCTGCGCTTGTCTTTGAGATCGGTTTCGAGGGAATTCAACGGTCCAAACGACATAAATGCGGCCTGGCCGTGCGCTTTCCCCGCATCCTGCGTTGGCGTCAGGACCGCACAGCGGACAGTGCCGACACGTTGGCGACAGCGATGGATCTGCTGCATCAGCGGGAGGCTGCGAGGTCTTGACGCGATCGGCGACCATTCTGGAGCCGATTCGGGCGTGGTTCGACCGCAAGGGGTGGATACCCCAGGACTTTCAGCGACAGACCTGGGACGCGTACCTGGCCGGCAAGTCGGGCCTGATTCAGGTCCCGACGGGATCCGGAAAGACCTACGCCGCCGTGATGGGCCCGATCGCAAGAATGCTGACGGACAGCGGGCCAGGACGCGGAACCCAGCTTCTGTACCTCACACCCCTGAGGGCGTTGAGCCGCGATCTGGCAGTGGCACTGGAGGAACCGATCGAGGCGATGGGGTGGCCGCTGCGTGTGGCCATTCGCAACGGCGACACCAGCAGCAGTGAGCGCGCCAGACAGATCAAATCAGCACCGCAGATCCTGATCACGACCCCGGAATCGCTGTGTGTTCTGCTGGCCGGTCGCCACGCCGAGCGGCTGTTCGGCGATCTCAAAACCGTGGTGCTGGATGAGTGGCATGAACTGATCGGAAGCAAACGCGGAACGCAGACCGAACTGGCCGTGAGTTGGCTGCGTCAACGCAATCCAGGCCTGCAGACCTGGGCCGTCAGTGCAACGATCGGCAACCTGAACAGTGCTGCCCGGCACGCCCTCGGCACCGCATGTGAGGCAACGCTGATCACGGGCGGCGCCCCTCGTGCCCTTGAGGTGACCAGCATTCTTCCCGACAGCATCGATGGTTTTCCCTGGGGAGGCCATCTCGGACTACGGCGCTACGAGGATCTGGTCGGTCAGCTGGTGCCTGGAATCAGCACCTTGCTGTTCACCAACACCCGCAACCAGGCGGAGCGTTGGTATCAG
>WTHL01000330.1 GCA_011523155.1 Synechococcus sp. PL34863bin_39
TACATGATGTCGATCGACACCCCGGCATCGAAGAAGTTCGCCGCTGACTTCAAGGCCAAGTACGGCGCCGATCGCCAGGTGGCTGACCCTCAGGAGTCGGCCTACAACATGGTCTATCTCTGGAAGGCTGCCGTCGAGAAGGCAGGATCCTTTGATGACAACAAGGTGCGCGAAGCCCTGGTGGGTATCGAGTTCGACGCACCCCAGGGACCCGTGAAGGTGATGCCCAACCATCACCTGTCCCAGACCGTGCGCATCGGCAAGATCACTGCTGACGGCCAGTTCGAGATCCTCGAGGAGACCGACGGCCCCGTGGCACCCCAGGCCTGGAACCAGTTCGAGCCCAGCTCCAAGGGCTTCGCCTGCGACTGGACCGATGCTGCCAAGGGTGAGAAGTACAAGCTCTGATCCCCGTCAGGTCGTCGTGAACTCCTGACCCTCCGGAGGAGTCCCATGCGGGGCTCCTCCTTTTGTGGTTTGTCTGACCGCGTTCCCCCTCGATTTCCGTGCAACTGCTTTTCGAAAGCCTGTTCAACGGAGTGGCCATCGGCTCGGTGCTGCTGGTGGCTGCCCTCGGACTGGCGATTGTGTTCGGCTTGATGGGTGTGATCAACCTCGCCCATGGCGAGCTGATCATGCTCGGTGCCTACACCACCTATGTGGTGCAGCTGATCTTCAAGCTTCCGGCGCTGCAGCCCATCTACAACCTCTACGTTCTGGTCGCCATTCCGATCGCGTTCGTCACCAGTGGCGTTGTCGGCATCCTGCTGGAGCGCACCGTGATCCGCCGTCTCTACGGCAATCCGCTCGAAACCCTGCTGGCCACCTGGGGCGTGAGCCTGATCCTCCAGCAATTCGTTCGCAGCGTTCCGCTGGCCCAGGCTGCCGGTGTGGTGCTGGCCCTTGTGCTGGGCTTTGCACTCCCGTTGCTGCTTCCTGACAGTGTTGTGCAGGGGCCGCGCCGGCGTCTGGTCCAGGCAGGGAGCTGGGGGATTTCAGCCCTCTCCGGCGTGCTGTTCGGCAGCGTTCTGGCGTCCCAGATCAGTCGGATCGCCCGTGCGACGTCGCGCAATGTCGACGTGACAGCACCGAAATGGATGCGGGGTGGTCTGGAGTGGATGGATCTCACCTTCCCTGTGCCGCGGCTTGTGATCATCGTGATCACGGTGGTGGCGGTGGTCGGTGTCACCTGGTTCCTGAATCGCAGTGTCTGGGGGATGCGGATCCGTGCGGTGACCCAGAACCGTGCCATGAGTGACTGTCTCGGCATTCCAACGGATACCGTCGACGTGCTCACCTTCGGCATTGGCTCCGGTCTGGCCGGTGTCGCCGGTGTTGCGGTCTCGCTGCTCGGGTCGGTGGGTCCGAATGTCGGCACCTCCTACATCGTTGGCTGTTTCATGGTGGTGGTGCTCGGCGGTGTCGGGAATCTGCTTGGCACCGTGATCGCCTCGTTCGCCATCGGTCTGCTCACTGATCTGATCGGAGCCGGCAGGCTGCTCACGATCTGGCCCGACATGCCTGCACCGCTGGAGAGTGCCGTGCAGTTCTTCGCCACCACGAGCATGGCGCAGGTGATGGTGTTCGCCCTGATCGTGGTGTTCCTCCAGTTCCGTCCCTCGGGTTTGTTCCCGCAGAAGGGACGCATGGTGGAGGCCTGATCGATGTTCGCTTTCTTGCAACGGCGCCGCTGGTGTCTGCTGGCTCTCTGGGTGCTGATCGTGGCCGCAATCGTGGCGGCCCCGGCCGTGTTGCCTGCGTTCAGGCTCAATCTGCTCGGTCGCTTTCTCTCCCTTGCCATCGTGGCTCTCGGCATCGATCTGATCTGGGGCTTCACCGGTCTGCTCAGCCTTGGTCAGGGGGTCTTCTTCGCCCTCGGCGGTTATGCCGCAGCGATGCATCTTCAGCTGAACAGTTCCGCCGACCAACCCAACGGCATTCCTGAGTTCTTCAGCCTCTACGGGGTCGACCAGCTGCCCTTCTTCTGGCAGCCATTTCACAATCCCGTGTTCACCCTGATCGCCATCTGGCTGGTACCGGCACTGTTGGCAGCCGTGCTCGGGAACATGGTGTTCCGGAACCGCATCAAAGGGGTGTATTTCTCGATCCTCACCCAGGCGGCCCTGCTGGTTTTCTTCAATTTCTTCAACG
>WTHL01000254.1 GCA_011523155.1 Synechococcus sp. PL34863bin_39
CTTCAGCCCCATGACTGCCAGGAGCGTGAGCTGGCCTTGCGCTGTTTTCACGACCGCTGGCAACAACGGCCTGTGATTTTTGACAGCTGGTTTGGGCTTGAGGCGTCAACGCCGCGAGCGGATGGATTGGCCCAGGTCCACGCTCTGCTGAATCATCCCCGTTTTGACCCGATGGCACCCAATGCGGTGCGTGCCGTTTTGGGTGGCCTGGCAGGAAACCCAGTGGTCTTTCATGCGGTCGATGGCGAGGGGTATCGCTTCATGGCGGAACAGATCATCGC
Source organism: Synechococcus sp. PL34863bin_39 (assembly GCA_011523155.1). Next base: position 282 of record WTHL01000254.1, read on the forward strand.
TGTGGATCAACGCAATGCGATCACGGCGTCGCGACTCGCCAAGGTGTTTAGCCGTTGGCGCTTCTACAGCGAAACGCGTCAACATCAGGTGAAGCAGGCGCTCGGCTTGCTGGAGGCAGCCGATCTATCGACCAACACCCGAGAGGTGGTGGCCATGATGCTGGCCTGATCATTCCGTTTTCCCCAAAACGATCACGCCGGCCCCTATGGCTGCGTTTTTCCACAAAAAAGCCGGTCAGGAGACCGGCCGGGTGATGGGGATTTCCACAGCTTACCGTCTTCTGGGGCGCTTTGCGCCCCCTCGCGTGGGGAATGCTGATGTTGGTCGTTTGGTTGTGCTGCTGCGCTGGCCCTAGGGGACGGCCGGCTCAAGTTACTGATGCTCTGGAGGATGTTCTGTGCGAAGGCAAGGATGTTCTGCGCAGATGTCTGCGTCGATGATTTCACTGATTGCGTCGCTTTGCGTGCACAACCATCTCTTGCACAGGCAATGGTTTGATGTGTATATTTCAAGGGAATGAATTTCTAAACAGTAATGCTCACCGGTTCCGAGCTTTTGGCCAAGGTTAAAGATCTTGGCGATGTCTCCAAGACTGATCTGGCGACTGCCTGTGGGTATGTTTCCGACAAGAAAGATGGTGGCCAGCGGGTGAATTTCACCGCCTTCTATGAGGCTCTCCTGAATGCCAAGGGAATCGACCTGGGTACCGGTACCAAGGGGATTGGCAAAGGAGGTCGCAAATTGTCCTACGTCGCCACTGTGCAGGGCAACGGCAATCTTTTGATCGGTAAGGCCTACACGGCCATGCTGAACCTCGAGCCCGGTGACGAGTTTGAAATCAAGCTCGGCAAAAAAGCCATTCGCTTGATTCCGACCGGGGCTGCGGCAACGCACAGTGATAGTGCTGCCATGGAAGACGGAGACGATTGAGTCGCGTCAACCTTCATCGCCATGCCCCGCTTTCAGCGGGGCTTTTTTGTGTGAAACAGATCCCGAAATCGCAATCGACGCTGCTCTGCTCCTTCCTCGCCCGCGTGTTTTCCCCATAAGCCTTCCCAGTAGAAGAAGATCACGCCATGGCCTCGGTCGCGACTGAGGCGCACCTTTTCAGCAATCACAGGCATCGCTGTCGTGCGTTTGCCAAATCCAGCCAGGATGCCGATGCTCACGGGAATGCCCCATTTGCGCGCTTGTCGCAAGGCTGGCTGATTCAGATCCTTCCAGAACCCTTCCAGCGAATAGGCATAGTTCTGAACGACAAGTTCGTCAATCAGGCCTCCGATCGCCCATAATTCCCAATCCTGAAGCCAGTTGTTGTAGGCAAATCGGAATGGCCCCGGTGACAGAGAAATGCGCTGAGGGAACCCTTCTGATTCAAGCCGGGCGCGCAATGTTCGTAGAAGTTTGCTGAGCTTGCGTCGCCTCCACGCCATCCACGACCTGTCGCTGTGGTCCACGGGAGGACTGACGCCTGTCTCTTCCCGGTAGAGCGCCACGGTGAATGGGTCATAGCCCAGTTCCACGGGCCATGCGAAGTGGTCGTCCAGTTGCACGCCATCCACCTGGCATCGCGCCATGACCTCCATGACAAGACCGACGAATCGCTCGGCCACGCCGGGATGGGCGGGGTTCAGCCAGACCATCGCCTTTCCATGCATGCGCATGATGCGATCGCCGTTGACGTTGGCCAGAACCCAGTCGGGGTGCGCCTGGACAATCTCTGACTCCGCCGGTTCCATCAGGCCGTATTCGAACCAGGGGATGGTGCGCATTCCCCGTTGTCTGGCTTCCGCGTTGAGGCTGCAGATCGGGTCAAGTGTCAGACCGGCCTGCAGCAGTTCCGGCTCAGCGGGGGCAAAGGCGCTGTCATGGAATGTGGTGCCACGGCTCCAAACATTCGGATAAATGGTGTTGAACCCTGCTGTGCTGAGATCTCCGATGGTCCGCTTGATTGCCTTGCGACTGTAATAGACATCACTGGGACTGTTCGTGATCCAGACACCTCTGACCTCGTCAGCAGGATGTTGCCTTGGTGCCGAAGACGCGCCAGGAACGATCACCATCATCGCCAGCAACCCACAGGCAAGGCGCAGAGGTTTGGTGAATCCATCGGTCGGCTTGCGTCCGGAAGCAAGTCGCTTCACTGCATCACCGGAACATCGAGCTGACTGAACTCTCCTCGTGAATGCGCCAGATCGCTTCGCCCAGCATGTTCGCCACCGACAGCACCTTCAGTTGCGGGAACGTGCGATCAGTAGGAATCGGAATGCTGTTGGTGACAACAACCTGCTCGAACAGTCCCTCCACGGAGAGGCGCTCACAAGCCGGGGGCGAAAACACGGCGTGGGTTGCACAGGCCAACACCCTTCGGGCACCCTGTTCACGCAGAAGACGGGCGCCCGAACAGATCGTTCCACCTGTGTCGATCATGTCATCGATCAGAACAGCGGTTTTGCCCTCAACATCACCGATGACGGTCAGACTCTCTGCCTGATTGTGCCCTGTGCGTCGTTTGTCGATGATCGCCAGTGGCGCATCATTCATCTGTTTGGCAAAGGCCCTGGCTCTGGCAACGCCTCCCACATCAGGGGACACCACGACCATTTCACCGAGTTCCTGCGCTGACAGGTAGTCGACAAGGACTGGAGAGCCGTAGATGTGATCGCAAGGAATATCGAAATATCCCTGAATCTGCGCTGAATGCAGATCCATCGCAAGCACCCTGTCGACCCCGGATTTCGCCAGGAGATTGGCGGTCAGCTTGGCTGTGATCGATTCTCGTCCGGCGGTCTTGCGGTCGGCCCTGGCGTAGCCGTAGTAGGGAACGACCGCTGTGATCTGACGTGCGGATGCACGCCGACAGGCGTCCACCATGATCAGCAGCTCCATCAGATGGTCATTCACCGGAGCGCAGGTGGGCTGGATCAGGAAGACGTCGCAGCCACGGATGGATTCCTGAATCTGGACGTACAGCTCACCATCGGCAAACCGTTTGCAGACACGTGGGCCGTCTGGAACCCCCAGATAGGCCGAGATCTCCTGCGAGAGGGCGGGATTCGCAGTCCCGCTGAACAACCGCAGCCTGCGATTGTCCTGTTGAACACTCTCCTGCTCAGCTCGGGCAGCAGTGAGGAAACTGGTCACGACGCCCGCTAACGAGAACAGCTATGCACTGATCGTAGTGCCGAGCCTGACGCCGTCCCAACCCGTGCTCCCGATCAGTCTCGTTAGGGTCCGCAGATGCTTGAACGAACGTTGGTCTTACTGGGTGCCGGACCGCTTCCCGAGTTATCCATGCGCTGTGGAGCGGAGACGCTTTCCGACACCCTGGACTTGCCTTTGACGACAGTGGTGGAAGGTCAGTCGCCAGATCCATCGCTTGTGAACCTGATGGCGTCGCCACCCAGACTGATTCGCCTTGCTGGCGATCCTGGGTCTCTCCATCACGAAGGGAGCAGCTGGATGGATGCCCTGGCTGCATGGAAGTGTCCTGTGATCCTGTTGGGGAGTCCTCGGCCCGATGGCGTGATGCCAGGCACGATTCCTGCATTCACTTCCCTGTGCGAGACGCGCGGAATGGTGTTGTTGGGGTTGATTCAGCTCGGAGGACCCTGGCTTCCTGAGGTCCGGAAACGTGACGGTCTTCCCTGGCTCGGCTGGCTGAGCGACTCCCGTCTCGATCGCAACAGGCCTGATCAGTGCGATGCGGCGGTTGAGGCAGTGGATCGCCTGAGCATCATCATTCGCTCGAGACTGGAGATCTGTCACGGTTTGAAGGCCACAGAGGCCTCGTCAGGTCGGCCTTGAGCTGGCGTAGCGGCTGTTCCCCTTCCCTCGCCGCCAGTGACAGGGATGTGATCTCCGGGGGCTGCCTGGGATCGAGAGCCGCTGCTGCCAGGCTGAGCCACTCCGTCCGGGAGAGATCCGTGTCAACCGTCTCGAGCAGATCACTGATCAGGTCAGGAACCCGCATCAGCGTCCCGGGGGTCTGCAACTGGTCATAAATAGCCTGAATCAGTGTCTGTTGGTTCAGGCGACGCTCCTGCTCCCGTTGTGCATCCGGTCGGTATCGGACCAGTTGCTCAGCCTGCAGTCCATTGAGGATCTGACGACCTGCCTGCAGATTCACGGTGTAGCCCTGCCGTCTGTCGCGGTGATTCAGGTTCCGCGTCAGATTGATGTCCACATCGCCCAGACCATCCACCAGCGTTCGCAGAGCCTTGCGAGGCATCACCACAAATCGCGATGGCTCATCGTCCGGCAGGCCGATGACTGCTGCGACCACATCGGCGGTCAGGGCGACGCCGCCATCCCGGTAACTTGCGCCAAGCGCCTCCATCTCCGGCTGTCCAGGCAGATTCACGCCCAGTTCGATGGGGACCTGCAGAATCCGAAGAGGTGCGCCGGCCTCCACGCGCACCAGCATCAGACAGTCGGCATTCGCCGGACCTTCGGGCCCTGCCCGGTTGAACGTGTCCGGGATGCCATCGGAGTCGAGACCCACAACCAGGACGGTCACGGGTTGGACTGGAGCCGGGACCAGGCTGATCGGCGCTTCGGTTCGCGACAGGTTCGCAACGGTGGCGTTGCGCATCGGCCAGAGGGTTGCAAGCGCAACACCTCCCAGCCAGGCCCCGATGACAACGGCGCCCACCTCAAGCCCGGCGCGCCACCAGCCCCGTCGACGAGATGGCGTCGGATGTTCTTGCTCGCTGGCCTCGTCAGGTGGTGTTGGCGCCATCCTCCATGCTGATTTGCTTGAAGGTCAGTCTTGCGCAACTGCAGCTGTTTAGCGTTGGGACCCTGAAGGCACGCCCGATCTGTGACCCAAGCTCCCGCTTCCCCGGCTCCCCACGAGAGGGCTCGGCCGATCCCACGGGATGTTGTGCGTCCGGCCAAGGATCTCTGCAGCGACTGCGGACTGTGTGATTCCCGATGGGTCGCCTATGTGCGCCAGGCCTGTGCCTTTCTGCATCAGGACTTTGAGGGAATGGAGCAACGTCATCACGGTCGCAGTCGGGACCTCGACCATGACGACGAACTTTATTTCGGTGTCCATGAGCGGATGCTCACAGCCCGCATGCGTGAGCCGATCGATGGGGCGCAATGGACTGGCATCGTCAGTCATCTCGGTGTTCAGGCCCTCAAGAGCGGCCTTGTTGATGCTGTGCTCTGCGTTCAGCAGAGTCCGGACGATCGGTTTCAGCCGATGCCGATCCTGGCGCGGACACCTGAGGACGTTCTCGCCGCCAGGGTGAATAAACCCACCCTGTCCAACAACCTCTCCGTTCTTGAACAGCTCCCCGGCAGCGGCATCCGACGTCTTCTGGCCATCGGCGTTGGCTGCCAGATCCAGGCCCTCCGCGCCGTGCAGGACAGCCTTCCCCTGGATGAGCTCTACGTTCTTGGGCTGCCCTGCGTGGACAACGTCTCGCGGGATGGACTGAACACGTTTCTGCAGAGCGCCAGTGATTCACCTGACACGGTGGTGCACTACGAGTTCATGCAGGACTTCAGGATTCACTTCCGTCATCAGGACGGGCGTGAAGAGACGGTTCCCTTTTTCGGACTCGATACACCCAAGCTCAAGGATGTGTTCGCGCCGAGCTGCCTCAGCTGTTTTGATTACACGAATGCGGGTGCCGACCTTGTGGTCGGTTACATGGGGGCTGAATACGGCCGTCAGTGGCTGGTCGTTCGCAATGCGCGCGGCGCTGAACTGCTCAATCTGATCGAAGCTGATCTTGAGACGGCCCCCGTGACCAGCAGTGGCGATCGTCGTGCGGCGGTGCAGCAGGGCATTGATGCCTACGACAAGGCTCTGAAACTGCCGATGTGGGTTGCAGAGGCGGTCGGCTGGGTTGTGCAGCGCATCGGCCCCAGAGGTCTGGAATACGGACGCTTTTCGATTGACTCGCATTTCACCCGCAATGCTCTGTGGGTCCGTCGTCACCATCCGGAGAGTTACGAGCGCCATCTGCCTGCCTTCGCTCGCAGGATTGTCGAGCGATACAAACTTCCCAAGGATTGAGCGCGGCCATGGCGTCCACCCTTCCTTTCAGCTTCGGCGGCCCTGGGGACCTGCGTTCCATCGGGATCCTGCTGCATCCCACGGCGCTGCCAGGCAGTCCGGTGTGCGGTGGTTTTGGAGCAGGCGCCAGGCAATGGCTGGATCTTCTGGCCAAGCATGGGGTCGGGGTGTGGCAGGTGCTTCCTCTCGCACCAACGGATGCCACCGGGTCCCCTTACAGCTCACCCTCCAGTTTCGCGATCAACCCCTGGTTGCTCGACGCGCAGGATCTGCTGAATGAAGGCTATCTGCTTGAGACCGCATTCAAGACCCTGCCTGGGCAGACGCAGGCCGTCCGAGACTCTCGGCGTCTTGATTGCGAGCTGGCTGATCGACGGGCCCAGGCCATCGCCAAGGCCCTGCATGACGCATGGCCGCATCAGGATGCTTGTCGCCGCGAAGCCTTTCAGGCGTGGTGTGCATCCCAGCGCTTCTGGCTGGATGACCATGCCCGGTTCGTGGCACTGCGCCGCCAGCATCAGGGTCTGCCCTGGTGGCGTTGGCCCCAGCCGCTGGCGCGCCATGACCGTCAGGCCATTCTGGACTGGTCGTCCCGGCACACCGATGACCTGGAGCAGGAACGGCTGTTGCAGTGGCATCTTGATCGCCAGTGGCAGGCTCTGCGATCCCGTGCGGAGAAGCGTGGCGTCTGCCTGTTCGGCGATCTTCCGTTTTATGTCGCGACAGACAGTGCTGATGTCTGGAGTCACCGCCGACTCTTCTCGATTCAGCGGGATGGAACGCTGAACACTCAGAGCGGCGTTCCACCGGATTACTTCTCCGACACCGGTCAGCTCTGGGGCACACCCGTGTACCGCTGGTGGATGCATCGGTTGACGCGATTCCGCTGGTGGCGGGCGCGACTGCGCCGCCAATGGACTCTCTTTGACTTGCTACGTCTTGATCATTTCCGTGCACTGGCCGCCTACTGGGCTGTTCCTGGGGACGACCGGACCGCTGCCCAAGGGGTCTGGCAACCTTCGCCCGGGCATGCACTGCTGCGATGCCTCAAAGCTGATTCAGGCGGGCACTTGCCCCTGGTCGCCGAGGATCTCGGGGTGGTGACACCCGATGTTGAAGCGCTTCGCGATCAGTTCGCGCTGCCAGGGATGAAGATTCTGCAGTTTGCCTTCGACGGCAATCCTGACAATCCTTACCTTCCCGAGAACATTCGTGGTGATCGATGGGTGGTTTATACCGGAACCCATGACAATCCCACGTCCCTAGGATGGTGGCGCGGACTGGACGGGGCCTCACGGGCCCGGATGGAGTCGTTGGTTGGGCAGTCGATTGAAGCTCCTGGCTGGCAACTCCTCGAGCTGGGCCTGGCGAGCACTGCCCGTCTTGTGGTGACGCCGATTCAGGATCTGCTCCATCTTGATGATCAGGCGCGCTTCAACACCCCAGGAACTGTGCAAGACAACTGGGTCTGGAGGCTTTCAGCGCTGGATCAGTGCGTTGATGATGCGTTGAGGGGTTACGGCGAGAGAGCCTCGGTCTGGGGCAGGCGGTAGGTGCCTGGCGCATCACGGTCAGATGCCTGGACTTCTCCATTCCAGAGAACAGCACGTTCCTGATCGGGTGCAGGGGTGATGGTGAGCTGCACGGGACCTTGGAGCAGCATCACCAGTTCGCCCTGGGTGCCCCGAAGCTCGCTGCGGTCACCACCTCCGCTCAAGAGGGAGATCGAGCTCGGTTTGCTGAGGTTGAGTTCGAGCAGCCCCTGGTTCGGGTTGGTTGATGACGCCTTTGCTGTGAGCGATCGTCCCTCATCCCCTCGCGGCGGCAACCAGTCCCTCAAGGACTGCCGACGTAACGCGTCGAGGGGTCTGAGGCCGGATGCGCCAGCCGGGAGCGAAGGCTGAGCTGCGCTGAGTTTCAGATCGGCGATCGATGGGGCGATGGGCAGCCATTGCTGACTGTGTTGTTTGGCCAGGTACCGCTGTTGCTGATTCAGAGCCAGAAGCGTCCCCAAAATCACAACGACGTAAACCACGCTGCCCTGCCATGTACTCAGG
>WTHL01000009.1 GCA_011523155.1 Synechococcus sp. PL34863bin_39
TGATCCTGGAAACCGACGACGGGGGCGAGCACTGGAGCGAGCGCAGCCTTGATCTCCCCGAGGAAGAGAATTTCCGCCTGATCAGCATCGACTTTGACGGCGATGAAGGCTGGATCGCCGGACAGCCAGGACTCCTGATGCACACCACGGATGGCGGTAGCAACTGGACTCGCCTGTTCCTCGACACCAAGCTGCCCGGGGAGCCTTACCTGATCACCGCACTGGGCCCCAACAGCGCTGAACTGGCCACCAATGTGGGCGCGGTCTACCGCACCTCGGATGGTGGCGGCAGCTGGGATGCCGAAGTGTCTGACGCGGCCGGAGCCGTGCGTGATCTGCGCCGCAGCGACGATGGGCGCTACGTCAGCGTCAGCAGCCTTGGCAACTTCTATGCCAGCTGGGATCCAGGCCAGAGCGTCTGGCAGGTGCACCAGCGGGTCAGCAGCCAGCGCCTCCAGAGCATCGGTTATCAACCTGATGGAACGCTGTGGATGCTGGCGCGTGGTGCGCAGATCCGCCTGAACGACGACGCCGGCAACAACGAGAGCTGGAGCAAACCGATCGTGCCGATCACCAATGGCTACGGCTATCTCGACTTGGCCTGGACCGCCAACGGCGATCTCTGGGCAGCAGGCGGGAATGGCACCCTGCTGGTCAGCCATGACGGCGGCGACAGCTGGGAGCAGGACCCCGTCGGGTCGGCGCAACCCAGCAACTTCACCCGCTTCGAGCTCACGCAGGACGGCAAAGGCTTCCTGCTCGGGGAGCGGGGGATCCTGCTCCGCTGGGTGGGCTGAGCCGCCGTTCAGGCACAACTCTCTGTAACCAAGCGCCGGGGCATTCCCCGGCGATCAGGCCCCGCCCCCTAAGATCACCAAGCTGATACGCCCGAAGCCATGGCCGCCGGCTCAACCGGGGAACGCCCGTTTTTCGAAATCATCACCAGCATCCGCTACTGGGTGATTCACGCTGTGACCCTGCCTGCGATCTTCCTCGCCGGCTTCCTGTTCGTTTCCACAGGACTGGCATACGACGCCTTCGGCACACCGCGCCCCGACGCCTACTTCCAAGCCAGCGACAGCAAGGCTCCGGTTGTGAGTGAGCGTTACGACGGCAAATCCCAGCTCGATGTCCGCCTGAAATAACCCATGACACAGTCACCAGCTACATCAACGCCACGCAACTACCCGATTTTCACGGTGCGTTGGCTGGCCCTTCACACCCTTGGTGTTCCCACCGTGTTCTTCATTGGCGCCCTGGCTGCCATGCAGTTCATCCGTCGCTGATTCACCCTTCACCTGCTGAACCACCATGGAGCGCAATCCCAATCCCAACAGCCTTCCCGTTGAGCTGAACCGAACCAGCCTTTACCTAGGCGTTCTGTTCGTTGCCACCTGCGGAATTCTGTTCTCCAGCTACTTCTTCAACTGAGAAGACGAACTCATGAGCGGTAAGAAATCCAATCTTCCTGACGGTCGTATCCCTGACCGCCTTCCCGATGGTCGTCCCGCAGTGGCCTGGCGGTCTCGCTGGACTGAAGGGACTCTGCCTCTGTGGCTTGTTGCAACAGCTGGTGGCATGGCTGTGCTGTTCGTTGTCGGCCTGTTCTTCTACGGCTCCTACACCGGTGTCGGTTCGGCCTGATCAGGCCGATCAATCCATTTCACAAAAGCGACCGTCGGGACATCCCGGCGGTTTTTTTTGCCGTCAGGCCTGAGACCGGAAACGTGTCGCACAGCCGCTCACGCAACGACTCACACGTTGAAGTACCCCCGGTACCAGGCGGCGAAGCGTTCCACACCCAGTTCGATCGGCGTGGAGGGTCTGAAGCCGACCCAGGCCTCAAGGGCTGCTGTGTTGGCGGCGGTGGCCACCACATCGCCAGGCTGCATGGGCTGGAAGTCCTTGACGGCCTCTTGACCGAACGCCTGCTCCATCACCTCGATGAAACGAAGCAGGGGCGTCGGCTGGCTGTTGCCGATGTTGAACACCCGATGGGGAGCGGCGGCAGTCGCAGGATCGGGATTGAGAGGGTCGAAATCGGGATTGGGCGTCGCCGGCTTGTCACAGCAGCGCAGCAGCCCCTCAACGATGTCGTCGATATAGGTGAAATCCCGCTGCATGCGGCCGTGGTTGAACAC
>WTHL01000076.1 GCA_011523155.1 Synechococcus sp. PL34863bin_39
GAGGGACATCCCAGGCGGTCAGCTGACGGGCGTGCATGTTGCCCGCCAGGACATCACACCCTCGCGCGGGGCGTCCAGCAAGGGAGATGAACTCCTGAATGCAGCTGTGCAGCGAGCTCGCGGGCTCGGGGTCGAGATGAAAGCAATGCACATCACTGACGCCGATGTCGGCAGAGGCGTCTGCAAAGCCGTCAAGGACGTCAATGCCGACCTGGTCGTGATCGCGTCCCAGGATCGGCGTCCACTCGTGGCTCGTGGCCTGGTGGATCTCGACAAACTTCTCGGTGGATCGGTGAGTGACTACATCCGGGTGCATGCTGAGGCCCCGGTGATGCTTGTCAGGGAGCCAGAGAAGGGCTGACGCCCTCCCTGGCCCAGTCAGCGATCAACCCTGACGGCTGTTGGTCTGGATGTACAGAATGATCAGAAAGACCGTCGGAACCAGAACGAACAGCAGACTGGCAACAAAGCCGAGATCGTTGGTTTCCATGGTTGAAGAATCGTGCAACCGGAAGGTATCACCGTCTGGCGACCTTCCGGAGACTTGTCTCAGCCCTCGTCACCGGGCGTAGCAGCTGTGACACCAACAGAATCGAGCGAGGGTGATCCATCGGCCTCCTCGCCCTCGACCTCCTCCTGTTCAATTGCCGGCCAGGCCGTCGGCCCCTCCGGCAAGGGCGTGGCACATGCGGCATCCAGCTTTGCCTGCCGGTCAGAAAGGCCGGCCTGGGGTTTTGTCAAAACAACAACCGACCTCTGAACAAGCGCCTGACACGCCAGGCGCCATTGATCAGGGCGGCGCTTCAGCTTGACGTCTTCAACGGATGTCCGAGGAGAGAGCACCGCCTGATCCGACGCACCCTGAACCTCGACGAAGCACGTGATGCACTGACCGCAGCCATTGCAATTCCCAAGGCGACCCTTGAGCCCGTAGAGCTCCACCCCCTCCCGCAGGGCGACGTCGCGAAGATTTTCACCCGGATAGCACTCGACATCACGACCCTCACGGACGAAGCGGATCACGGGCATGGTTCTCAACCGATCGAACAGCAACGCATTCTGAGGCAGACCATTTCGTTTTGTAACCAGGCCTGCGCGAACAGCGGCACAGCCGTTGAGGGCATGAGATTGGCGCAGCACAGGGCAGCGGGTGTCAGCTGTGGCCAGCAGGACTGCCGCCGAGACATTGCAGCTCACGACATCCAGGCCCGTTCATAAGCGGACACCCCTTACGATCGCTGGGTCTGGCTGCACAAGCAGCTCCGTTCCCCCGAACCTGACCCATGGGATTGCCCTGGTATCGGGTGCACACAGTCGTCATCAACGACCCCGGCCGACTTCTGGCCGTGCACCTCATGCACACCGCCCTCGTCGCCGGCTGGGCCGGCTCGATGGCCCTCTACGAACTTGCGATTTTTGACCCATCGGATCCTGTTTTGAATCCGATGTGGCGTCAGGGCATGTTTGTGATGCCCTTCATGGCCCGCCTCGGTGTGACCGGGAGCTGGGGTGGCTGGAGCATCACCGGTGAAACCGGTGTTGATCCTGGCTTCTGGAGCTTTGAAGGCGTCGCTGCTGCCCACATCATTTTCAGTGGCCTGCTGATGCTGGCCGCCATCTGGCACTGGACCTACTGGGATCTCGAGATCTGGCAGGACCCCCGTACCGGTGAGCCCGCCCTTGACCTCCCCAAGATCTTTGGCATCCACCTGCTTCTGGCAGGGCTTGGCTGCTTCGGCTTCGGAGCTTTCCACCTCACCGGCGTTTTCGGTCCGGGCATGTGGGTGTCCGATCCCTATGGATTGACTGGACACCTCGAACCCGTCCAACCCTCTTGGGGGCCTGAGGGATTCAATCCGTTCAATCCGGGCGGAATCGTGGCTCACCACATCGCTGCTGGGATTGTCGGCATTGTTGCCGGTGTTTTCCACATCAGCACCCGACCACCCGAGCGCCTCTACAAGGCTCTGCGGATGGGCAACATTGAGACCGTTCTCTCCAGTGCGATTGCGGCTGTGTTCTTCGCAGCCTTCATCGTCGCCGGAACCATGTGGTACGGAGCAGCTGCCACACCGATTGAACTCTTCGGACCCACCCGTTATCAGTGGGACCAGGGCTATTTCAAGACTGAAATCAACC
>WTHL01000080.1 GCA_011523155.1 Synechococcus sp. PL34863bin_39
AGGCGAGGTGGTTGTCTTCGCCCTGTGGGCACCGGATCCGATCGTCACCCTCAGTGCTGGTGCTGGAAGATCGGACAGCGGCTCCAGATCCACCGTGAAATCAAGATGCTGCTGCACGCCCACCACCCAGTTCCGTTCCCTGAGATGCAGCTCAGGTGGTGGGAGCGCCAGCCCCGAGGCCCGAGCCGCTGATGCCACCGTGTCAGTCAGAAGCTGTTCCGCTTCAGCGGCATGCAGCACCGGTGAGGCGAAATGCTGGTGTCCCTGCCGTGGTGAGTCTCCATCGGTGTCCCAGGGCGTGCCTGCCGCCTTCAGCTCCCTGGCGAAGGTGGTCTGCCAGGGCAGGGGCTGGCCGGTGCCGCTGTCGCTGCTCCAGCCCAGCACGATCCGATCCGGACCGACCAGATCGATTTCCGCGTTCAGTTGACCGCATCCCCCCAGCAGCAGGGTGAGCGCCACGAGCACGGCCACCACCACGATGGCGAAACCCGGAGCGGCTGCCTCCGTCGGGCCAGTGGGCGGTGGCGGTGGCTCCGGCGGACTCTGACGCCGCCGTCTGGAGGGCTTCGGTCGTGTGCCCATCTGGGCATCCATCCTCAGCGTCGGAATCTGCATCGACCAGCTGGATGGTCGTTGCAGGCTGGGAGCTTCCAGCACCTCAAGGAGCTGCTTCGCCCGCATGCGCAGGTCGCTGTCGCGGCATCGGGTCAGGAGCCTGCAGGTGCTCAGGGCTTTCTCCTCCTGGCCCTGTCCCATCCAGGCCGTGACCATCAGCATGCGAATGCGTGCACCTTCTGGATCCGTGATCGGCAAGGGTGCGGCCAGGGGTTCCAGAAGCTGCAGGCACTGGCCGTAATCACCCCGCTCCAGAGCGGCTTCAGCCGGTGCCGTGAGCCTGCTCATCGATCAGCCGCGCCCCATCACCATCGTGCCGATGCCCGCATCGGTGAACACCTCAAGGAGCAGGGCGTGGGGAACCCGACCATCCAGGATGTGGGCCGCGGCGACGCCCTGGGCCAGGGCCCGGATGCAGCATTCCGTTTTCGGTGTCATGCCCCCCGCCACGATTCCGTCGGTGATCAGCTGGCGAGCCTCTGACAGCCGCAGTTGATGGATCAGCGTTCCGGGATCCTCCCGATCCCGCAGGATGCCGGGGGTGTCGGTCAGAAGCACCAGCTTCTCCGCTTCCAGAGCGGCTGCCAGTTCGCCTGCAACGGTGTCGGCATTGATGTTGTGAGCCACGCCGTCGCGGGTGGCGGCAACGCTGGAGATCACCGGCACATACCCCTTGTCCAGCAGCGGCTCGAGCACGTCGGGGTTCACCCGGGCCACGTCACCAACGAGGCCATGGCTGCCATCGCCCCAGGGTCTCGCTTCGACGAGCTGTCCGTCACTGCCGCTCAGTCCCACGGCCCGGGCGCCGAGTTTGTTCAGACCGTTCACGATCTGCTTGTTGACCCGGCCCACCAGCACCATCTCCACCACATCCATGGTGTCGGGATCGGTCACCCGCAGGCCGTCGCGAAATTCGGCGGGGATGGCGAGACGTTGGAGCCAGGTGTTGATTTCCGGGCCGCCCCCGTGCACCACAACGGGCTGAACGCCCACGCTGGTGAGCAGGGCGAGGTCTCGGAAGACCGCATCGCGCAGTTCGGCATGGGCCAAGGCGGCACCGCCGTACTTGACGGCGATCCGACGGCCGGCGAACCGTTGGATGTAGGGCAGGGCTTCACTGAGGACAGAGACCCTCAGGGCGTCTTCGCTGGCCATTGCTCGCGTTCACTGCATCCCATGCTGACCTGCCGACGTCTGCTGAGGTTCGGAGGAGGTTGCCGTTTGCAAAAGTCGGAGATCGATGTGCGCCTCGTCGAGAACCTCGAGATGGGCGGACAGTCCCTTGGCGAAGAAGCGCCCCAGGCGCTCCTGTTTGTCCTGCCAGCGCTCCAGCGCCACAGCCCCGAGTGCGAACCGCAGGCGCAACCCATAGCCCTCGGCACCGCACAGCTCCTCGATTTCGGTGAGCTGGGGAGGGGTGTCCTCATCCCAGAGTTTCAGTGCTTCGAGGGAGGATTCCAGATGGGCCTTCTGGCCGTAGCGCCAACGGGTGACATCCGCCAGCAGCTTGCCCAGCTCAGGCG
>WTHL01000209.1 GCA_011523155.1 Synechococcus sp. PL34863bin_39
GCGCCTGTACACCGAGGATCGCCTCCACAGCGCCCGCTGCTCCCAGCAGATGGCCGAGCTGTCCCTTGGGGGCGAAGACGGGGATGTGATCGGCGGCAGCACCCAGGCTGCGGCGCAGCGCCCTTGCTTCAGCGAGGTCTCCCAGACTGGTGCCAGTGGCGTGGGCCTGAACGGCGCAGAGGTCACTCGGTTCCACCCCCGCCCGCCTCAGGGCATCCTCGATGGCCAGGCTGGCTTGGGTGCCCTGGGGTTCAGGGGCCACGATGTGATGGCCGTCGCTGCTGCTGCCGCAGGCAAGTTGCCAACCCAGGGCCGCACCGATAGGGGTGTCTTGCTCTCGCATCATCGCCAGAACACCTGCCCCCTCCGAGAGCACAAATCCGTCCCGGTCTTTGCTGTAGGGCCTGGACGCTTGCTCTGGGGCATCGTTTCTGCAGGAGAGGGCCCGCATGGCGGAAAAGCCGACAAGCCCAAGCCGGTTCACTGGCGCTTCGGTGCCGCCGGCCAGCACGAGATCGGCCCGCCCGTCGTTGAGCAGCATCTGGGCGAGCATCATCGCTTCGGCTCCTGATGCGCAGGCCGAGACGGGGGTATGCGCCCCTCCATGCAGGCCCAGATCGATGGCGACCTGGCCTGCGGCCGCATCGGGGATCAGCATCGGTACGGTCAGCGGATTGACCCGTGTGGGCCCTCCCTCGGTCAGTTGATTGTGTTGTTCATGCATGGTGTGGAGTCCGCCGATCCCAGTTCCCAGCACCACAGCAACCCGGGCAGGGTCAATGCCGCCGATGGCTGCTGAGGCCATGGCCCAGGCCTCCCGAGCAGCCAGCAAACCCAGTTGAGCGCAGCGGTCAGAGCGCCGTTGCAGCAGAGGCTCAAGGGATTTGGTGGCGGTATCGGGCACGCATCCCGAAATTCGCACCGGCAGGTCGTCGCTCCAGCCAGCCGTCAGGGAGCTGATGCCGGAGCGCCCCGCCAGCACGCTTTGCCAGGTTGATTCGGCATCACAGCCCAGGGGTGAAACGGAACCCCAGCCCACGATCGAGACCCGCTGGGAGATGTGCTGCCGAACTGCCACGGTTAGGCGGTTTGGGCGTTGGGGGGATCGATGTCGAGTGATGCCAGATGATTCTGAATGTCACCCACTGTCTTGAACTGCAGTAGCTGCTCCTCTTGGATGCGAATGCCGAAACAGGTGTCGGCTTCGATCAGGATTTCGTAGAACCCCAAGGAATCAATTCCGATGTCTTCCATCAGACGGGCGTCCGGAGTGATCGCCGCAGGATCGGCGCCGGAAATGCGATGCAGGATCTCGACGAGGCGTCCCTCTAGCTCTTGCTTATCGGGAGATCCCTCGGCCAACACCACCAACCTTTTGATCAAGCCAAAGTACCAGTGATGCTTCGTTTATCCCTTGCCCCGGTACCAGCTGAATTGCTGGTAGACGGGTTGGTGATCAACGTCGATGAAGAAGGCCAGGCGATCCTTCGGCAAGCGTGAGAGGTCGGCGGCCATCAAAATTTCTGTGATCTGGTTGAAATCCCGTGCCAAGGAGAGGTCGCAGACCTTGGCTTCCATCAGGTTGAAATACTGGCGTAAAAGCACTGGAAGACGGAAGTCTTCGCTGTGGTCTTGTCGGATCGCCAGCTCCAGCGCCTGAACGTTGCCGATTGGGTGGGGGGTGTTGTCTGGCTGGATGGAGTTGATCGGGTGACGTGGTGGCGGCAATGCCGGACTCGTTCTGCGATAGGGAGGACGCATCAACGCACTGAGAAAGGCTGCATTGACGGCGTCACTGTGGGCGAAGTGGTTGTAAGAGACCAATCCATGCAGAACGCTGAACCCCGAATGGGCTGAGATCAGGAGCCCCCCGCGGAACAAGGCCATCAGGGAGTGCGGTTGTCGCTGGAATCGTGGAGCTAGAGCAACCCGACCGATCTCTACGTGATTTGTCTGTTCCGCCAGCATCGCTTTGATGCCGGGATAAACGTGCTCTAGGTAGGACTGTTGGCTGCCAGGGAGCTCCTCGGCGGCCATGAACTGAGGAATGAATTGCAGCCGGGCGGATCCTGCGAGGGCTCCGCTGCTGGGCTCCAACAGGATCAGATGGTCATAAGCCGAGTCGCGACCATCGAG
>WTHL01000036.1 GCA_011523155.1 Synechococcus sp. PL34863bin_39
GGGCGTCCGGCCACGATGATCAGGTCGCTGCGTTGCAGGCCCTGGGTCATGGCATCCAGGTCGTAGAAGTTCACCGGGATGCCTGCCACCGAGGTGCCCAGGGAGCGACTCTCGATTTCGTTGAAGGTGCTGGTGAGAATCTCCGCTGTCGGCGTCAGCCCCTTGGTGGGCTTTTCCTGGCTGATGGCGAAGATCGTCTGTTCAGCTTTGTCCAGCACCTGCTCCATCGGCAGGCTCTGGTCAAAGCCCAGCTGAATCACCTCGTTGCCGGAGCGGATCAGCTGCCGGCGGAGGAACTTGTCCATCACCAGGCGAGCCACCTGCTCGATCGAGGCTGTGGAGGCCACCCGCTCGACCAGTTCCACCAGTCGGCTGCTCCCTCCGACCTTGTCCAGGGACCCCGTGTCCGCCAGCCAGGCGGTCATGGCGGTGAGGTCGGTGGGCTTGCCCTGACTGTGGAGCATCACCGCCGTGCGGAAGATCTCGCGATGCGCATTCAGATAGAAGGCCTCCGGCTGCAGCACATCGGCCACACGCCCGATCGCGTCAGGGTCGAGCAGGATGCCGCCCAGCACAGCCTCCTCCGCCTCCAGGTTCTGGGGGGGGACTGAATCGGGCAGCGCTTCGAAACTGGGTTCATCGCGCGAGCGACCTTTGCCGAAGCCGCGCTGGCCTCCTTCTGCGGACTCGCCGCCTGGTTCAGTGAAGGGGGCGGTCACCATGGCGGTCGGCCGTAGAAATGCGAAAACCCACTCTGGCGCACACCGGAGTGGGCAACAGAGTGGGTTGTGACGGCCTCACAGGCTCGAGGGGTGATGAATCAGTAGCTGACCACTTCGAGGTTGATTTCGGCAGTGACTTCGGAGTGGAGCTTGACGCTCACCTTGTATTTGCCGGTGCGGTGAATGTCGGGAACGGTGATGTCGCGACGATCCACTTCCTTCTTGGTGGCGGCCTCAATGGCTTCGGCTACATCACCATTGGTGACTGTTCCGAACAGCACATCGTCATCACCGGTCTGTTTTTTGACGGTGAAGCGGCCGATGGTGTCGAGGGCGGTGCGGAAGGCAACGGCCTCTTCCTTGAGGGCGGCCTGGCGCTCGGCCTCCTTGGCACGACGGTGCTCCACCTGCTTCATCACGGCAGGGGTGACCGGCACCGCTTTGCCGAAGGGCAACAGAAAATTCCGGGCGTAACCGGGAGCCACTTCAACCAGGTCGCCATCCCGGCCGAGGCTGAGGACGTCCTCATTCAGAACGACTTGTACGCGCTTGGCCATGGGGAACGATCCTTACGACGTCTTAATTGAGCGGTCAGCAACTTTACGATGCGACCGGTAAGCGGATGTGTCGGGCCAGGCCAAGGGCGCGCATCAGGCGGATGTGTTGCCAGGTCAGATCAATCTGGCCTGGCTGGAGCCCATGGCGTGCAGAGTGGGGGAAGGCATGGTGATTGTTGTGCCAGCCCTCGCCGAAGGTGACCGCTGCCACCCATCGGTTGTTGCGAGAGGCATCGCCGCTGTCGTAGGCCACGGTGCCCCAGCAGTGCGTCGCTGAATTCACCAGCCAGGTGACGTGATACACCAGCACCAGGCGCAGTGGGATGCCCCAGAGCACCAGGTCCCATCCGCCAGCCCCGGTGATGGAGCCGATCCAGAACAGCAGCAGACCAAGCGGAAGTTGCAGCAACAGAAAGTTGGTGTTGAGCCAGCGGTAGTAGGGGTCTGCCATGAGATCACCGCTCAGGCGGGGCACCGCCTGCATGGCAGGGATTGGTTGAAACATCCAGCCCATGTGGCTCCACCAGAAGCCCCGATGGCTGTTGTGATGATCAGCATCCGTATCGGAGAACTTGTGGTGGTGGCGGTGAAGCCCCACCCAGTCGATGGGTCCGTGCTGACAGCTCAGGGCGCCGCAGGTGGCGAAGAAGCGCTCCAGCCATGGCGGCACACGGAACGAGCGATGGGAAAGCAGGCGGTGATAGCCGATCGTGACCCCCAGGCAGGCGGTGACCCAATACAGAATCAGCAGGGCGGTTGCGCCCTGCCAGCTCCAGTGCATCGGCAACAGGGCGACGACCGAGAGGGCGTGGATCGCGATCATGAAGCCGATCGTTCCCCACCGCAACGTCTGATCGGCGGGAACGGGGGCATGGCCCAGGCGAGGTTCATGCAGGCGTTTGGCAAGGCCAGATGCCTTGTGCGAGGCTGCGGGCCTGCTCGGCGGAGATGGTGAAGTGACCCAAAGCGAATCCATCGCTGATCCGAAATCTTTTCGTAACGATAGTCGATCTGAATCCGTATCAAGTGGGCAACTCTGACTCCTGCTCTGAATCCCTGGCCCGGGGGTATCGGGAGCGGCTTGCTGATGGCCGTCGCGCCATGGCCCATCTGGTGCATGTCTGGCATGAGCGCAATGGTTGGTCACACAAAGTGCTCCCGGCTCTGGCCGAGGCCCTGGACCTCGGCAGGGTTCACAACTCCCAGATTTCGAATCTCCGGAACGGCAAGCTCGCCGCGCCGGGCCCGGAGGTCTTTCTGGCTCTCGGCCAGGCGAATGCTGTTCTGCTGGCGGGTCTGGCCCCGATCCGTGATCACCTGAAGGAGGTGCATCCGGAGCTGCTGCAAGTGCTTGAGCAGGGACATCAGCCCCTGGTCAATGCGGCGGGGCAGCCTCTCGGTTCCGGTGCCCTGTTCGAGATCTTTGTGGGTCTGGCACCGCTACCTCCGGGGTTTGACTGGCGCATCGATGCCGATGAAGCCTCAGCCCTCAGTGCAGCGTTGGCCGATCAGCTCTGCTCCGGACGCGGCTGGCGATTTTGCCGCGATCAGGTGATGAAGGCCTATTCGGTCACCAAGCCCCAGCGTCGCGAGCGCTTCGCCGCTGTGATGGCCGGGATGCGTGATTACACCGCCGAGGAATTGGATGGCGAACTGCTGGATCTGTTCGCGACGCATCAGGCCCTGGGCGGATCCGGTCAACATGGAGCTGAGGGATTTCTCGCTCAGCTTCGTGTCAGCGCTGTCAATCTTGGCCTCGGCGGACCGGTTCCTGACCCTGACGCTCAGGGCACGTAGCGGGCCTGTCGCACGCGGCGGGTGAGGCCGAGGCGACGGAGCAGCTGGATGTGCATCCAGGTGATGTCGAATTCGAACCAGCGCAAGCCATGGCGTGCACTCGCCGGGTGCGCGTGGTGATTGTTGTGCCAGCCTTCGCCGAACGACAGGATTGCGACCCACCAGCAGTTTCTTGAGAGGTCTGGGCAGTCGAAATTGCGGTAGCCGAAGGCATGGGTGGCTGAGTTCACCAGCCAGGTGACGTGATACACAACCACGAGGCGGAGGGGGATGGCCCAGAGAACGAGCCCAAGGCCGCCCCCGTGAACCTGGGCGGCGTTGCCGTACCAGTAGAGACCAAGTCCCAGAGGAATCTGAAGAAGCAGGAACCAGCGATCAAGCCAGACGTAGAAGCGGTCGGCAAGCAGGTCTCCCCCGTAGCGTTCCTTGTGCTCCAGAGCCGGAATGTCGTGGAGCATCCATTCGCTGTGGCTCCACCAGAGCCCCCGTCCGGCGTCGTGGTGATCGTTGGGTTGGTCGGAGAACTTGTGGTGGTGACGGTGGAGGGCCACCCAGTCGATGGGACCGCTCTGGGCCGCCAGGGTTCCCATCAGCACCAGCACCCGTTCCAGCCAACGGGGCACCTCAAAGCTGCGATGGGCCACGAGGCGGTGCAAGCCGAGGGTGACCCCAAGCACTGTTGCCCAGTAGAGGACGCCGAAGGCGACCACGCCCTGCCAGCTCCAGAATCGAGGGAGCAACGCCACGGTGGCGAGGACATGCATCGCAAGCATGAACGCTGTGGTGCCGCTCTTCAGCTTGCGTTGCTTCCGCGGCAGCCGTTCTCTTGGAGCCATCACCGCAGCGCGGATGCGCAGTTCGCGTTCGGATGCGGTGGATGGCGTGGTGGTGGTGACCAAGGACTTCTCCTTTGACCGAATCCAGCCTCTCGCAGGGAAACGTCCGTGCTTGCGGGTGGTCCGGTTGAGGAATTGAATGTAGGAGAGCGCTGCATGATGTAGCGACCGGTACGGATTTCTGGAGACCATGGCGTCAGAGCAGCGCGATTCTCTGGAGGCTCATCAGCGGGCCGAATCCCTTGTGGCTGCAGCCCGAGATCGTCTGCAACCCCAGGCGGCTGCCCGAACCGCCGCCGTGCGGGATCGGCTTGAGAAGGTGCTGAAGGCCTTTGCTGACGAGCGGGTCGGCACCCAGCACTTCGCATCGCTGACCGGCTACGGCCACGGTGACCAGGGCCGTGAGGTGCTGGACAGGGTGTTCGCGCGCGTTCTGGGTGCTGAAGCGGCTGCGGTGCGCCTTCAGTTCGTGAGCGGAACCCATGCGATTGCAGCGGCCCTGTTCGGCGTGCTTCGTCCGGGTGATCGCATGCTTTCGATCACGGGCCGTCCTTACGACACGCTGGAGGAGGTGATCGGTCTGCGTGGCGATGGGCAGGGATCGCTGGCGGAGTTCGGCGTCCTCTACGACGAATTGCCCCTGATGCCTGGGGGTGGCGTGGATCAGGCCGCGCTCGATGCAGCGTTGGCGATCCCCCGTCGTCTGATTCTGATCCAGCGCAGCTGTGGTTACAGCTGGAGGCCATCCCTGTCTGTGGCTGAGATCGGTCGGCTGTGCGAGCGGATCCATGCCCGTCAGCCGGATTGCGTCTGTTTCGTCGACAACTGCTACGGCGAACTGGTGGAGCCGCAGGAGCCACCTGAGGTGGGGGCTGATCTGGTGGCAGGGTCTCTGATCAAGAACCTGGGGGGAACGGTTGCCCCCGGTGGTGGGTACGTGGCCGGGCGTGCGGATCTCGTTGAGCGGGCCTGCTGCAGATTGACGGCTCCGGGCATTGGCAGCGAAGGCGGCACGGGGTTTGACCTGCACCGCCTGGTGCTGCAGGGGTTGTTCCTGGCCCCGCAGATGGTTGCTGAGGCGCTGATCGGAGCTGATCTGGTGGCGGAAACCTTCGCGACTCTCGGATTTGCGGTGCAGCCGGCGGCCGGGGCGCCCCGCAGCGATCTGATCCAGGCCGTCCGGCTCGGTGACCCCGATGCGTTGAAACTGATCTGCCGCGCCTTCCAGGCCGCCTCTCCGATTGGCTCCTACCTCGATCCCGTGCCCGCTGCGATGCCGGGCTATGCCAGTGACCTGGTGATGGCCGGAGGCACATTCATCGATGGCAGCACCAGTGAGTTCTCCGCGGATGCGCCCTTGCGGGAGCCGTTCAACCTCTATGTGCAGGGCGGAACCCATCGGGCCCATGTGGACTTGGCTCTGGTGCGCGCGCTTGCGGCGCTCCATGCAGCAGGACTGGTGGAACTGCCCCAAACTGGGTGAGGTGTGTGCCCGTCCCCGGCCCCATGGCCTTCGATTTCCCTGAGCAGTTCCGCTACGCCGACAGCCATGAATACGCCCATGCGGAGGGTGAATTGGTGCGCATCGGTCTGAGCGCCTTCGCTGTTGATCAGCTCGGTGACATCGTCTTCGTGGATCTGCCTGAAGTGGGTAGCAGCCTCAGCCGGGGCAGCAGTTTCGGGACCGTTGAATCCGTCAAGGCCGTTGAGGAGATGTATGCCCCCGTGAGCGGCGAGGTCGTGGAGCGCAACGAGTCGGTGCTGGCAAGCCCGGAAGAGCTCCAGAACGATCCCCATGGCCAGGGCTGGTTGCTGGCGGTGCGTCCCTCCGATGCCAGCCAGTTGGAGGAGTTGATGGCTGCGGCCACTTACGCCGCCAAGGTGGCCGCGGCCTGAGGAACTTTTCTTAGAGTTCCCTTGCTTCGCGAGAGCGATTTGACTCAGCTCGAACAGCCTCTCTCCATGCAGGGGACTGCGGTCAAGCTTTCGCCCTTTGTTCAGCGCCACATCGGTCCCAGTGAGGCGGATCAGCAGTCGATGCTGACCACCCTGGGTTTCGCTGATCTCGATGCCTTTCTGAACGCTGTTGTGCCCGGATCCATTCGGGATCCGGAGCCTCCGGCGGATGCCATGCCCTCGGGCTGCGGGGAGGCTGAGGCCCTCGCCGAACTCCGACGCATCGGGGGCCTCAAC
Source organism: Synechococcus sp. PL34863bin_39 (assembly GCA_011523155.1). The sequence goes on from WTHL01000036.1 coordinate 6,106, forward strand.
CAGGTGAAACGTTCGCTGATCGGCCTGGGTTATTACGACACGGCGACGCCAGCACTGATCAAGCGCCATGTTCTGGAGAACCCCTCCTGGTACACCGCCTACACCCCCTATCAGGCAGAGATCGCCCAGGGACGGCTCGAAGCACTGCTCAATTTCCAGACCCTGATAAGTGAGCTGACCGGCCTTCCCATCGCCAACGCATCGCTTCTGGATGAGGCAACGGCCAGTGCTGAGGCAATGGGCCTCAGTCTTGGTGTCTGCAAACGCCCGGATGCACGTCGTTTCCTGGTGGATTCCTCTGTGCTGCCCCAGACCCTGGCGGTGTTGCAGACCCGGGCGGAGCCCCTTGGCGTGACCATCGAGCTGGAGGAGCCGCGGGCCTTCCGTTGGGATGACGATGTGTTCGGCGTTCTGCTTCAGCTCCCGGGCCGTTGCGGACGTCTGTGGGATCCCACGGTGGTGATCGACCAGGCCCACGACCACGGGGCTTTGGTGACGGTGGCGGTGGATCCGTTCGCCCAGGTGCTGATGGCACCCGTCGGTGAGCTGGGTGCGGATATTGCCGTGGGCAGTGCCCAGCGGTTTGGTGTGCCGATGGCCGGCGGTGGACCCCATGCCGCCTTCTTCGCCACCCGGGATTCCTTCAAACGCCAGGTGCCCGGTCGGATCGTCGGCCAGTCCCGTGACGCCGAGGGGCGTCCTGCGCTCCGTTTAGCCCTCCAGACCCGCGAGCAGCACATCCGACGCGATAAGGCGACCAGCAACATCTGCACGGCCCAGGTTCTGCTGGCCGTGATGGCGTCCTTCTATGCGGTGCATCACGGTCCTGATGGTCTGGAGGCGATCGCGAGACGCTTGGTGGCACTGCGGCGGCAGTTCGAGACGGGAATGCGCCAGCTCGGTTATGCCGTCGATGAGGCGTGTCGTTTCGACGGCGTCGATGTTTATTGCGACCAGGCTCCGGCTGTGCATCGCCTGGCGGCAGACCAGGGCTACAACCTCAGGGTGCTTCCCGATGGTGCGCCTCTCGAACAGGCCGATGGGTTCGGTGTCAGCTTTGATGAAAACAGTGATCAGGGCGAGCTGGAGGCACTGCTGGCGGTCTGTGCCGCAGCCAAGGGCGAGCCTGGCCTGCCATCACGGCAGGCCCAACCGGTTCCGGACACCGAGCCTGGTGCGCTGAACGCGGTTCTGCCCGGGATTCCGTTGCGCCGGGGTCCGTGGCTGCAACAACGGGTGTTTCACGCCTATCGCAGTGAGACCGAACTGCTGCGCTACATCCAGCGCCTGGCGAGCAGGGACCTTTCATTGGTCCACAGCATGATCCCCCTGGGCAGCTGCACCATGAAGCTGAATGCGGCAGCGGAGCTTGCGCCCGTGAGCTGGCATGGCTTCGCGGCGCTGCACCCATTCGCTCCTGCTGCGCAGCTGGCGGGTCTGAAGCGCATGGTCGCTGACCTTGAAAGCTGGCTTGCTGCTCTGACCGGATTTGCCGGGGTGTCACTCCAGCCCAACGCCGGTTCCCAGGGGGAGTACGCAGGATTGCTGGTGATTCGGGCCTGGCACCGGTCGCGTGGCGACACGCGTCGTGATGTCTGTCTCATCCCCACCAGTGCGCACGGCACCAACCCCGCCAGTGCCGTGATGGCTGGGATGCGGGTGGTTCCGGTGGCCTGTGATGCGCAGGGCAACGTGGATCTCGCTGATCTGCGGTCGAGGGCTGAGGAACACGCGGATCGTCTGGCGGCCTTGATGGTGACCTACCCCTCAACCCATGGGGTGTTCGAGCCCGGAATCCGTGAGATCTGTGCCTGCGTGCATGCCCATGGCGGGCAGGTGTATCTCGATGGCGCCAACCTCAACGCCCAGGTGGGGCTCTGCCGTCCCGGTGCCTTCGGTGCCGATGTCTGCCATCTCAATCTCCACAAGACCTTCTGCATTCCCCATGGCGGTGGTGGCCCCGGTGTGGGCCCCATTGGTGTTGCCGCCCACCTGTTGCCCTTCCTGCCCGGTCATCCCCTCGCCCACTGCGGCGGCGACCGAGGGATCAGTGCCGTGTCGGCCGCGCCATGGGGCAGTGCCGGCATCCTCCCCATCAGCTGGATGTATCTGCGTCTGATGGGTCCCTATGGCCTGCGCAAGGCCACCGCCATTGCTCTCCTGTCCGCCAACTACCTGGCCCGCAGGCTGGATGCCCATTTCCCTGTGTTGTTCAGAGGCGAGGGTGGACTGGTGGCCCACGA
>WTHL01000059.1 GCA_011523155.1 Synechococcus sp. PL34863bin_39
ATGTGGTGATGGTGCCGGTCAGCGCCATCAAGGGCGAAAACATCGACAAGCTGCTGGAGATGATTCTCCTCGTCACCGAGGTCGAGGATCTTCAGGCGAACCCCGACCGACTGGCCCGTGGCACGGTGATTGAGGCACACCTCGACAAGGCCAAGGGACCTGTTGCCACGCTGCTGGTTCAGAATGGAACCCTGAAAACGGGCGACGTGCTGGCAGCCGGGCCGGTGCTCGGCAAGGTTCGCGCCATGGTTGATGATTCCGGCAAGCGCATGAAGGAGGCAGGTCCTTCCTTCGCGGTCGAAGCTCTTGGCTTCAGTGAGGTACCGACGGCCGGAGACGAATTCGAGGTCTACCCCGACGAGAAGTCGGCACGCTCCGTTGTGGGTGATCGTGCCTCGGATGCCCGCGCCACCCGCCTTGCTCAGCAGATGGCATCACGTCGGGTCTCGCTCACGGCGATGTCCGGACAGGCCAGTGATGGAGAGCTCAAGGAGCTCAACCTCATTCTCAAGGCCGATGTTCAGGGCAGCGTGGAAGCGATCCTCGGCTCCCTCGAACAGTTGCCGAAGGACGAGGTTCAGGTGCGCGTGCTGCTCTCTGCACCCGGTGAGATCACCGAGACCGATGTCGACCTCGCGGCGGCGTCGGGTGCCGTCATCGTCGGCTTCAACACCTCAATGGCCTCGGGTGCGAAGCGTGCGGCTGACGCAACGGGTGTCGATGTGCGTGATTACGACGTCATCTACAAACTTCTCGAGGACATCCAGCTGGCCATGGAAGGTCTTCTGGAACCCGAACTCGTCGAGGAAGCGCTGGGCGAAGCGGAGGTGCGTGCCGTGTTCACGATCGGCAAGAGCGCTGTGGCCGGCTGTTACATCACCACCGGCAAACTTCAGCGCAATTGCAAGGTTCGTGTGCGCCGCGGCAAGGAGATCGTGTTCGAAGGGGATCTCGATTCCCTTCGGCGCAACAAAGACGATGTCAAGGAAGTCGCCACAGGCTTCGAATGCGGCATCGGCTGTGATCGGTTTGCCAACTGGGAAGAGGGTGACCGGATTGAGGGCTTCAAGATGGTGACCCAACGCCGCAAGCTCAGCACCTGATCGCTGTGAAGTCGCGCCGCGAGCCCTTGCTCTGGCTTCAGTGCCTCTCCATCGGCGCCCTGCCGCTGGAGGCACTGATGCTGAAGTTGGTGCTCGCCGGCGCTGATGTGGGCCCTGTCCCAGGGCTTGAGCGACTCTTCACCTGGTCCCTCGGGGTGGTTCTGCCGGCTGTCTGGCTCTGGAAACGCCCGCCCGACTGGTGCTCGCTGTTGCTCGCGGGTCAGAGCCGCCTGCAGAGGTCACGGTTTCAGCGCCAGTTGAGCGCAGCCCAGACTGCTGCTCCGATCAGGCTCATCTGTGCCATTGGCGCTGTCCCGTTGCTGGGTCTGCTCTGGTGGCTTGATGACTCTGCATTGCTGGTGTCGGATCTGTCCCCCGTTCAGGGGTTGAGTCGCCTCGGGGTTCTGCTCATTGCCGCTCCGGTTCTTGCTGTGATGCTCTGGCAGTGGCAGCAGCTGGTGCAGGCTTGCTGGTTGCTGACACGGGACGATGAGGTGTTGAACGCGCTGAAACCTCTCAGTGACATGCAGCTGATCCAGGAGATCACTGCTCCTGGATTGAACGTTCTGTCACTTGCGCCACTGGAGTGGGCTCCCTCACAGGCAACAGGCGGAGCGGTGGAGCCGGACAAGTCCCCTGAACAACAAGAGACCGGCACGTCAGGAGACAGCAACGCGTCTCATCATCCAGTGACGTCCGAAGCAGAGGTGGAGAAGACAGCCTCAGCCGTGGAGGAGTCCGAGCAGACCGAAGAAACCGAACAAACCGGACAACCGTCAGGCGTTTCCGCCGTCGCGGGAGCGGTCGAACCAGAGCAGAGATCCGAACAGCAGAACTGCACCGATCTGGATCCCGAGGTCACCGAGCACGACATCATCGCCGGCACTGAGGCGGAAGCTCATGACGAAGAGACCGAGCCCTCCGGACGCGAAGAGGGCGAGCCAGAGGAGACGACGGAGCCCCCTCCAGGGAGTCCTTGATTCCTCAAGAAGACGCTGTCGGAGGGCTGGATCCAGCTGCCCCTGCGAATTC
>WTHL01000083.1 GCA_011523155.1 Synechococcus sp. PL34863bin_39
GGGCTGCGGTTCAGGCGGGGATCCTCACGGGTGAACTTCGTGACCTGTTGCTAAATGACGTCACACCGCTGTCGCTGGGCTTCGAAACGGTTGGCGGTCTGATGAAGGTTCTGATTCCCCGGAACACACCGATACCCGTTCGACAATCGGATGTCTTCAGCACCTCCGAATCGAACCAGGCGTCGGTTGAGATCCACATCTGGCAAGGCGAGCGTCAGATGGCCAGCGACAACAAATCGCTCGGGCGCTTCCGACTGTCAGGCATTCCACCGGCGCCACGAGGCGTGCCGCAGATCCAGGTGGCTTTCGATATCGATGCCAATGGCCTTCTCCAGGTCAGTGCCACGGATCGCACCACAGGCCGCAAGCAATCCGTCACCATCCAGGGGGGGTCGAATCTCAACGAAGATGAACTGCAGGCCCTTCTTGCCGAAGCCGAAGCCCGTGCGGATGAGGACAGGCGGACGCGCGCCTCGATTGAACGACGCAACCGGGCGCTGACCCTGGTGTCACAGGCGGAACGCAGACTGCGGGATGCGGCTCTTGAACTTGGTCCGTACGGCGCGGAGCGTCAGCAGCGAGCCGTGGAAATGGCCATGCGCGATCTGCAGGATCTGCTTGATCAGGACGATCTTCAGGAACTGGAACTGGGTGTGAGCGCACTGCAGGAGGCCTTGTTCGGTCTCAACCGACGCCTTTCGGCTGAACGTCGTTCAGAGGCGAGTCCGCTCCAGGGCATCCGCAACACACTCGGTTCCCTGAAGGACGAATTGTTTGCCGACGACGACTGGGATGACGATCCCTGGGCTTCCCCCGCCGGTCGCCAGAGTCCCGGCCGCTACAGCGGGTCACGTCAGGGAATGGACCCCTGGGACGATGACCTCTACCGCTGAACCCAATTACTGGTCGCTGCTCGGTCTTGCTCCTGACAGCGATCCAGACGCGCTCAAGCGAGCCTTTCGGCGTGAAGCTCGTCGCTGGCATCCAGATCTCAATGGCAATGACCCCCAGGCTGAGGAACGTTTCAAGCTGGTCAACGAGGCCTACGCCGTTCTCAGTGACCCGAAAAAACGCAGACAGTGGGAACGGCAGGACCAACCAAACAACGACACTCCCGACCCGTTCCAGTCGGGTTTCCCTGATTTCGAGGACTATCTCAGGGTTGTGCTCGGCGAGATTCCGAGACATCGCCCCAATGAGGAACGCCGCGAGCAGGCGCCACGTTCCAAAGAAGGCGTCATTGATGACGATGGCCATGACTGGCCAGCTCCATCCCCCTCGCCACCGCCTCCGGTCCAGGCGGCCGAAAGCATCGAAACGGATGTCCTGCTGACGCCGGATCAGGCGTTGCTCGGCACGGCCGTGGAGCTTGAACTCTCGGACGGCACCGTTGTTGAGGTGCAGACACCTCCCCTCGCCGGAGATGGCTGGCGTTTGCGTCTCGCTGGGGTGACCCCGGGTGGAGGTGACCACTTTCTTCAACTCCGTGTTCAGACTGACGAGGGGCTTCGCATCGATGGACTGCGTGTTCTCTACAGGCTGGAGCTGCTGCCTGCTGACGCGGCACTGGGTTGTGCCGTGGACGTTCCGACGCTGGCAGGTCCAGTGACGCTGCAGGTACCACCAGGCTCATCCAGCGGCCGCTTGCTGCGCCTACGGGGACGGGGTCTGGAGCTGGAGGGTCGGCGGGGAGATCAGCTGGTGGAGATTGTGGTGGTGATTCCCGCTGAACTCAGTGACGCCGAACGTGCCCTCTACAGGCGCCTCCAGGAGTTGGCACTTGAATCGGAAGACGACTGACACCAGCACTGCGGTGACAGACTGACTCGGCGACCCAGGCTCGGATGCTCGTTCACGTTCTTCTCTATGACGCCGGTAAGGACAGTGAGGGAATTCACTCCCTCGAGCTCTCGGGTTCCACGGTGGTGCTGATGTTTGAAAACCCGGATGACGCCGAGCGTTATGCCGGCCTGCTTGAAGCCCAGGACTTTCCTGTTCCCTCCATCGAAGCGCTCGACCGCGAGGAGATTGAACTCTTCTGCCGGCAAGCGGGCTACGACGCCCGTTTTGTCGAGGCCGGTTTCGTCCCGAAGACTGATGAAGAGAGACTGCTGCTGGCACCGCCATCGGCCAATCGTGATGTGACCGGCTGGCAGGAGGAGGACACCGCTCCTGCGTCAGACGTCGGAGACCAGAGCCGTGATCCGCTGGATGACATCCGCAGACGACTGGAAGGCTTGCTGTGATCAACCCCTCTGAGGATCGGGGCCATCTCCTGACAGAACAGACCAACCCCCGCAGTTGTGACCTTGACCTGCTCAACACGCAGTCTCTGGTCGATCTGTTCATCAGTGAAGACGTGAAGCCCCAGCAGGCGGTGGCTGGTGCAGCCAATGCCATCGGCGAATCGGTGGAAGCCATCGCCTCACGCCTGATGAATGGGGGACGCCTTTTTTACGTCGGTGCGGGCACCTCAGGCCGACTCGGAGTGCTCGATGCTGCGGAATGTCCTCCGACATTCTGCAGTTCTCCAGATCTGGTTCAGGGAATCCTCGCGGGAGGGGCGCCCGCATTGCTGCGTAGTTCGGAAGGTCTGGAGGACCAACGTGAAGCAGGCGCGGATGCGTTGAAGGCACGTGGTCTGCAGGCCGATGATGTGGTGATCGGAATCGCAGCTGGGGGCACCACCCCCTTCGTGCACGGTGCTCTGGACCACGCGCTTGCTGTCGGAGCACTTGGCATCGCGATGGCCTGTGTGCCGTCGGTTCAGGCTCCGATGCCCTGCAACATCGACATCCGCCTTCTGACTGGACCTGAGCTGCTGACGGGATCCACCCGGCTGAAGGCTGGTACCGCCACGAAGATGGCCCTGAATGTCATCTCGACATCCGTGATGGTGCGTCTTGGCAAGGTGTATGGGAACCGGATGGTGGATGTGGCCGCCAGCAACAGCAAGCTGGTGGATCGCTCACTCAGGATCCTGAGTGACCTGGCCGGCACCAGCAGGGATCAGGGTCTGAAACTGCTCGACGACGCAGGCGGTTCGGTCAAGCTGGCACTGCTGATGGCCGCCGCAGGGCTGAACCAGGAGGATGCGACCGGACTACTCCAGAACCATCGGCAGAATCTCCGGGCAGCACTTCAGGCCTGCGGAGCCACATTGCGGAAGTCCTGACCTCGGCGGCAGCCGTGCTCAACTGAATGCTCCCCAGTAAGGGGCTGTGAACAGATCCAGTGCCCGACGGGTGTCAGCAGGAACCAGGTCCGGCTGGGTCATCAAGGCATCGGCGAGGGCCGAATGGGCTGGTGAGGAGGGACGCTCCTTGCGGAAGGCATCCATCACGCCGTGGAGGATCGGCCCCGTGGCGATCGCATTGGCCTGGAGATTGGCGATCACCATCTCCACACTCACCGCATCGTGGTCCGTATGCCAGCAGTCGAAGTCCGTCACCATGCTGAGCGACGCGTAAGCGATTTCCGCCTCACGCGCCAGTCGAGCCTCGGTGTGGTTCGTCATGCCAATGACGTCACACCCCCAGCTTCGATAGAGCTCACTCTCGGCGCGTGTCGAGAAAGCGGGCCCCTCCATGCATAGATAGGTGCCACCCCTGTGCAGGGTGTGACCGGACGGGATCGCCGTCTCGGCGGCATCGGCAAGCAGCCGGCTGAGGTTGGGACAAAAAGGATCCGCCAGACTGACGTGGGCAACACAGCCACCACCGAAGAAGCTGGCTGGTCGCTGCATGGTGCGGTCGATGAATTGCGCAGGCACCACCATGTCGCGAGGCTTCAACCGCTCCTGAAGCGAGCCAACGGCTGACACGGACAGCAACCAACGCACGCCGAGAGAGCGCATGGCCCAGACGTTGGCGCGATAGGGAACCTCCGTGGGAAGCAGACGATGCCCTCGGCCATGACGGGCCAGGAAGACAACCTCAACACCATTCAGGCGGCCGACCCTGAACGCATCCGACGGAGTGCCGAACGGAGTTTCGACAACGATCTCCTCGATGTCCTCAAGACCATCAATCGCGTAGAGGCCACTTCCACCGATGACCCCGACACGTGCCTCCTCAAGTTGACCCTTGAGTTCGATCGAAGGCATGGATTGGTTCGTGGCTCACACCATCCTGCCTCTGCGTAGCATGCCTTTTTGGCAGCAGTGTCTTGACGACAGTTCTGATGGAGACCGATGCGGGTCAGATCCGCCTCGAGATGTTTGACACCGACGCACCAAACACTGTGGCGAACTTCGTCAAACTCGCGAAGGAAGGCTTTTACGACGGACTTGCATTCCACCGGGTCATTCCTGGATTCATGGCCCAGGGCGGCTGTCCGAATTCCCGGGAGGGTGCACGAGGAATGGCTGGAACCGGAGGTCCCGGCTACACGATCGACTGTGAGATCAACAGCCGTAAGCACGGCCCTGGTGCGCTGTCCATGGCCCATGCCGGCAAGAACACGGGCGGCAGCCAGTTCTTCATCGTTCACGAAGCACAGCCCCATCTGGATGGCGTGCACACCGTGTTCGGTCAGACCGGCGACATGGATGTCGTGCTCGCCCTCACGAATGGATCACGGATCAAAACAGTGACCGTTCAGGACTGAGGACGACTCAGCTCCACTGTTGCAGGGTCGGTTGAGACAGCCTTCCCTGCAGTTGTGCTTCACCCGACCGCAGTGCAAGAAGGGAAAGCTCATTGCGGTCAATGGTCTGAGGAGGATGCTCCACCTGGGCCTTGGACGCTGCCACATAGAGGCCAAGTCGTCGGGTCTCCTCCCACGAGGCCAGAGTTTCCAGTAAAGCCTGCACCCGCGTGGCAAAGGAGGATTCGGAGGTCGTCGGTTGCTGATCCACAATTCTCCATGCGAACTGCGGACGTTCCCAGAGCGCAAGAAGACGCGGCGATGAACTCACCTGAAGTTTGAGCTGAAGACGCGTTGCAGCGGATTCACTCCGTGCCCGGATCAAGGGCAGCTGATCCTGAACGCCATCCCAGCTGATCACCGTGGCACTGGATTGCAGGTCGCCGTCAACGAGACCAGGGCTCGGATCAGCGGCGGACTGGATCAGGTGGCCAAGCTTGTCGCGTTTCGCAGCCAGATACTCGGCATTGTGATCGCCGGGATGAATGACAAGGGGGACGCGATCCACCACTTCAAGGCCATAACCACCGAGGCCTGCGATTTTCCGGGGGTTGTTGGTCAGAAGCCTCAGTCTGTGAATTCCAAGGTCGCTCAGGATCTGAGCGCCGACGCCGTAATTGCGTAGGTCCGCCGGGAAGCCGAGTTTCTCGTTGGCCTCGACAGTGTCGAGCCCGCCATCCTGAAGGCTGTAGGCCTTGAGCTTGTTAATCAGACCGATTCCACGACCCTCCTGACGCAGATACACCACAACGCCCTCGCCCTCAGCTTCGATCCGACGAAGAGCAGCCTCAAGCTGGGGCCTGCAATCGCACCGTAAGGAGCCGAAGGCATCCCCGGTCAGACATTCCGAGTGCATTCGAACCAGAACAGGTTCTTGAAGCCGGGTCGGATCGCCCTTGACGATCGCCACATGCTCACTGCCATCAAGCTGGTTTCGATAACCGATGGCCTTGAACTCCCCGAAGGCGCTCGGCAACGACGCGTGGGCCTGACGAACGACAAAACGCTCGTTCTCAAGCCTGTAGCGGATCAGATCGGCAATGCTGATCAGCCGCAGATTCCATTGATCGGCGTAGTCGCGCAGCTGCGGCAGACGGGCCATTGATCCGTCGGCATTCTGAATTTCACAGATGACGCCTGCCGGGATCAGGCCGGACAGGGCCGAAAGGTCAATCGCCGCCTCCGTATGCCCGGCCCGCTTGAGCACCCCTCCCTGACGGGCTCGAAGGGGGAAGATGTGGCCCGGGCGGCGGAGGTCGGACGGTCGTGCGTCGGCCTGCAGTGCGACCTGAATGGTGCGGGAGCGGTCTTCCGCCGAAATTCCAGTGGAGACTCCATGCTCGGGGCCTGCATCGATGCTCACCGTGAACGCGGTCTGGTTGGCATCCGTGTTGCGATCCACCATGAGCGGGAGATCGAGGGCATCGAGCTGATGCCCCTCCATGGCCAGACAGATCAACCCCCTGGCATGGGTGGCCATGAAATTGATCTGATCCGGCGTCGCGAACTGGGCAGCGCAGATCAGATCGCCTTCGTTTTCCCGTCGTTCGTCATCCACAACCACCACGCATTCACCATTTCGGATCGCGGCGAGGGCATCGGGAATCGAATCGAACCGAACGCTCTGCGTAGCGTCAGCGGCGGTGGTGTTGCTCAGGGTTCTTGAGAAGACGTCAGTCTTTCCCCATTATCGACATCGGTACGATCAGCCTTTGCCATCAGGCCATGCAGACCAACCCCTCACTGCCGGCAACCCATGCTTTAGGTGGAGAGGTGAACCGGGTTGCAGTCATCGGCGCCTCCGGCTATGGCGGTCTGCAAACGCTGAGGCTTCTCCAGCGACATCCGAATTTCGCCATCACCTTTCTGGGCGGTGAACGCAGTGCCGGAAAACGATGGAGCGACATCTGTCCATTCCTGCCGCTGGCGGATGACCCAGTGGTTCAGGCACCGGAGCCGGAACGCATCGCCGCAGCTGCGGATTTTGCAGTGCTCAGCCTCCCCAACGGCCTGGCGAGTGGCATGGTCCCGGCTCTTCTTGAGCGGGGCGTGCGGGTCGTGGACCTGTCGGCTGACTACCGCTATCGCTCGCTCGATGCATGGTCGGAGGTCTACGTGCAGGAAGCGAAGACCACGCAGAGACGAGATGCGGATCTATGCCAAGAAGCGGTCTATGGACTGCCGGAATGGCATGGGCCCGACATCGCCCAGGCGCGTCTGGTGGCAGCACCGGGGTGTTTCCCGACCACCAGTCTTCTCCCCCTGCTTCCCTTCCTCAAACAGGGTCTGATCGAGACCGATGGTCTGATCATCGATGCCAAGACCGGCACATCAGGTGGAGGCCGCGCTGCCAAGGAGCATCTTCTGCTTGCCGAAGCCTCGGAATCGATCATGCCCTATGGCGTCGTCGGCCATCGGCACACCTCTGAAATCGAACAGATCGCCAGTTCCGTGGCCGGTTGTGCGATTCAACTGCAATTCACCCCTCATCTGGTGCCGATGGTGCGAGGGTTGCTGTCAACGGTGTATGCACGCCTGCGGGATCCCGGCCTGACCGCCGACGACTGCACAACGGTTCTTGAGGCGGTCTACCGCCATCACCCCTGTGTGCGGGTGCTGCCCGTGGGAACCTATCCAGCAACAAAGTGGGCGAAGCACACCAACCAGGCCCTGCTCTCGGTTCAGGTGGACGCACGCACCGGCCGGCTGGTGCTGATGAGTGCCGTCGACAACCTGATGAAAGGTCAGGCGGGTCAGGGGGTGCAGTGTCTCAATCTGATGGCTGGCCTTCCGTCGACGGCAGGGCTGCCGCTGGAACCGTTTTATCCCTGATGCCGCCAGACAGCTCCCTGAAGGGCAACGGCCCAAGGGAGCAAGCGGTGCTCTTGCCAGTGAATGCGGGATGCCAGCGATTCATGCGTGTCTCCAGCAAGAACCGGAACCGCGGCCTGGGCGATCACCGGGCCTGTGTCGACATCCCTGGTGACCAGATGGGCTGTGCAGCCAGAGATCGAAACCCCGGCGGCCAGAGCCTGTCCCACGGCGTCCAGTCCCCGGAAGCTGGGCAACAGCGATGGATGGAGATTGATCAGACGACCCTCGAAGGCCCGGATCAGCACGGGGGTGACGATGCGCATCCAACCAGCCATCACGACACCATCCACACCCGCGTCCCTGAACCGCGCCACGAGTGCGTGATCGAGATCCTCTCGTGTGGTGTAACCACGATGGTCGAAGGTCTCGCAAAGGATGCCGAGACGCTCAGCTCGAGCCTGGGCTCCGCAGCCTTCGTTGTTGACGACAAGAAGTTCAACGCATGCATCGAGGGTTTGGCCGCAGGCTGCGGCAAGGGCCTCAAAATTGGACCCATTCCCCGACGCCATCACAGCAAGACGCAGGGGCGTCTCAAAACGTGGCCAGGCTCCGATGGCAGGTGCGATCAGTGATGACTGACTTTCACCTGGTTCGTGAGCACTGTGGCTAGGGTTCGAGAAAGCGGGCATTACGGCCATGTCCCATCTGTCCATCCTGCCCACCGCGCTGTCCGACCCTGAGCGACTGGCTGACGTGCTGGTCTCCGAGGGCTATGACGTCGAACGCAACGGTTATCTCAGAGGATTTGGAGGCGACCGTCAAGCCTTCACCCTGAAAGCGACCAGTGCCTCAGGGATCCATCTTGCCTGGACGA
>WTHL01000309.1 GCA_011523155.1 Synechococcus sp. PL34863bin_39
GACTCCCGACCTTGAACAGGTGCAGCTGATGGCCTTTGGGTTGGTGATGCTGCAGCAGCTCATCTATGTGCTGGCGCTACATGCGCTGGCCTACTGGATCTTTCCCCGTCTCAAGGCGCCGCTCCCATCGCCCCCCAGGTTGCTCGAGGGATTGGTGGCCCTCGATCCCCTTTAGCGGTCGCTGCGATTCATTCCATCCACCTGTTCCCGCATGGTTGCCCAGCTGCCCGAAGGATGTGAGTTGATCGGACCCAGCTTTTCGTCTGCAGAGCTGGAGGTGCGCCTCGCTCCATGGCGTGATGTAGCGCGCGCTGTGGATCTCCTCGTCGTTCTTGCAGCGACCGCCACCGCCGAAGTCGAGGGCATCTCCGCCGCCGGTGCGACGGCTGCATCGCGTCGCTACACCGCAATCGCCGATGCCGAACTGCTGCTCAACGGTCCCTCCCATCGGCCCCGCTGGGCACTGCCTCCTCTCCCCGCCGGCGTCTCGCCGGCCTTGATCAGCTGGGTGGCGGTGCAGCGACTCGCCCTGCGGCCCGTTGTTTCAGTGCTCGGGCTGATCCAGAACCCGCCCTTCCAGCACCTGCGTCTTGAGTCTGCGGACCACGGGCCTGCGGCCTGCCTGAGCACGGGGCGTGCGATGCCTCGCGAGCGGGTGCAGCATCTCTGGTCACGGGGCCATCGCCTCGGTGCCGGCCTGAGGGCTCCGCTGGTGCTGGCTGAGTGCGTTCCCGGTGGAACCACCACGGCCCAGGCGGTTCTGCAGGGTCTCGGACTTCCCGTGGCCGATCTCGTCAGCGGCAGTGCATTGCAGCCGCCGTTGGCGCTGAAGCGACGTTTGGTGAACCAGGGCCTCACGGCAGCCGCGTTGTCATCTCCGGTGGTGCCGCAGACGCTGCTGGCTGCCGTGGGTGATCCCTTTCAGGCGCTGGCCGCAGGCCTGCTTGTCGGCTCCCTGACGTCAGGCCAACCCGTGATGCTGGCGGGCGGCAGTCAGATGCTGGCGGTGCTCGCCCTGGCGCTGTGCCATTGCAGCCCCGCTGACCGCCCGGCCCTGGCTCGCCAGGTGGTGCTCGGCACCACGGCCTGGCTTGCCGATGAACGTCTCAGCCAGCGTCAAGCCGCATTCCCGGAGTTGTTGCGCCGGGTTCAGGACCACGTCGGCCTGCCTCTGTTGGCGCTGACCAGTGGTCTGCGCTGCCATAACAGCCGTCACCCCCAGCTCCGTGCCTATGAACAGGGCTACGTCAAGGAAGGTGTTGGCGCCGGTGGCCTGACCCTTCTCGCCCAGTTGCGATCCATCCCGTGCAGCAGCCTTCTGCAGGATTGCGACTGTGCCATGGATGCCCTGCTGCATCAGCGTCAGCAGGGGCGACGGGATGGCTCCTTAGGGTCAACAGCATGACGGTTGAGTCCCAGCTCCGATTCCCTGACCTCCCCAGCCGCCGGCCGGCTGACGTGTTGAGGCGCCGTCAGTTTCTCCAGGGCGCTCTGCTGCTGGGCCTTGGCGGGCTGGCGGGCTGCACCCGGGCTGCATCCCCAACGCTGATGGCAGCGCCGGAAACACTGCCGCTTCTCTGGCGCCGCACCCTTCCGAAGCCGTGGCGATTCACGCCGCTTCGATCGGCGTCGCAGTTGGACACCGGTCTGCCGGAGCAGGCCGATCTGCTTGCGCTCCCCGACGGATGGATCCCAGCACTTCCGGAGGACGCCTGGCAGCCTCTTCAGGCCGATAGCCTTCGACAGCGTCTCAGCAGCGAGGCAGTTGCTTTTCTCGAGACATTCACGCCTGCCAGGTCGTCGGCCCTGCTGCCGCTCTCGCTGAGTCCCTGGGTGCTGCTCTTCCGGGGGGCGGATCATGTGCAAACCGCCAGGGACCAGGGGTGGCAGGTGCTGCTCGATCCCGGCCTCGCCGGTCAGCTGGTGCTGCCCGCCAGTCCGCGGCTGCTGGTCAGCCTCGCCGCGAGGATGGAGGGGGCGGACAGCCTGCGGCGGTTGAGACGCGCGGCCAAAGTGTTTGATGACCGTCACGCCCTCAACTGGCTGCTCCAGGGCAAGGCGAAGGCTGCGGTGCTGCCCCTGGCCCGCTGCATGGCGACATTGCGCAGTGATCCCCGAGTCAGTGCGGTGTTGCCAGAGCAGGGTGCACCGCTGAACTGGACGCTTCTGATGCGCCCTGCAGCGAGCCGTGAACCCCTGCCGCAGGCATGGGTTGAAAAGGCCTGGAGCAGCCCCCTGCTGGGGAGGTTGCTGGCGGAAGGGTGGGTTCCCCCTCTCCCTCGCCGTGCTCTGGAACCCATGCAGACCCAGGTGCCGGAGCGGCTCCGCTCTCTGGTGCTTCCCCCGTCCAGGGTCATGGAACGGTGCTGGAACCTGCCCCCCCTGTCTCCGTCAGATCGGATCCGCCTGCGTGATCAGTGGGAGCAGTCAGCCCCATAACCGCCGCCTCGGAGGTGCAGACAGCAGCGCATGGGTCTCGCTCAGCAGGTCGGGAATCTGCAGCCCGTGCGGACATCGCGGCAGGCAGTCGCCGCATCGGCTGCAGGCACTCGCATCCACGGCTTCCCACCAGTGGCCGGCACGGCCGATCAGGTTGTAACGCTCTTCGCAATAGCCCCGCAGATCATGGCCAAGCCGAAGGTTCCGGAGTCGCAGCAGCTGGGGAATCGGCACCTGCTGCGGGCAGGGGAGACATGCCTGGCACTGGCCACATTCACGGGCGCCCAGTCGCTGGCTGCGGCGTGTTGTCAGGTCGGTGAGGGCCTGCGTTTCGCTGGCTTCAAGGGGCTGCCCCGCACCGGCCAGTCGCCGTGCCAGGTCCAGATCCTCCCTGCGGCTGGCCCCCAGTGTGAGGGTGCTGATTCCAGCGCTGAGCAGGTAGCGATAGGCCAGGGCCAGAGGGGCATGCGGATGGCAGTCGCTGACCAATGTCGGGCTGGGATCCTGCAGGCGGCCCCCTTTGTCGGCCGGGGAAATGGCCATCACCCCCATGCCGGCAGCCAGGGCGTCAGCGGCCAGGGGCATCCGCCTCGGGTCCAGGAGGTGCAGATGCAGGCTGCAGAACCGGAAGGCACCGCTGGCAATCGCCTCGGCAATCAGCGCATTGCTGCCGTGACTGCTGAACCCCACCTGTCCCACGAGTCCTTCGGCAAGCGCCCAGCGCATCAGGGCCCTGCCATCGCCCTGGAGGGCCCAGTGCAGATGGTCATCCCGGTTGAGACCATGGATGGCCCAGTTGTCCAGCCGCGAGACCCCGAGGCGCTGCAGGCAGGCCTCAAGCTGACGCTGCCCATCCTCCAGGCTGACGCCCGGAAGCACCTTGCTGGTGATCACCCATCCTCCCGAGGGGGTGACCCCTCCCTCCGCCAGGGTGCGAAGGGCGTGGCCCAGGAACCCTTCGGCGGGGCCGTAGGCCGGTGCCGTCTCCAGGTGGTTGATGCCTGCGGATACCGCCGCTGCCACAACCTCCCGCATCTGCTCAGGGTCTGTCAGGGCGCGCATCGTGCCCAGGGTGAACAGGCTCACCGCAGGCCCATCGCCGAACCGCCGCCTGATGGCTGGGGCTGGCGGTTCAGGCAGGCTCATGCTCCCTGGTCCGGTGCCTCATCGGCTTCGCCGGGCTGCCTTGACTGGAGATGCCGGACCAGGGCTGCAGGGCTCACCTGGTCCAGAAAACGCCGGAACTGATCCTGTTCCTCGGAATCCGCTTCGGCGTCGACCGGGATCGAGGCTTCCGCGACCACTTCCTCCAGCATCCAGATGGCGGTGCCGGTGCGCACGGCCAGGGCAATCGCATCACTGGGCCGCGCATCAATCGCAATCAAGTCTCCCTCCCCCGTTTCAGCCTCGCCTGTTGGGATCTCTCCCGCAGCGGCCTCCTTCGCGGGGGTATCAGCGTCAGTGTCGGAGGCGTCCTCGCCCTTGGGTCTGAGCTTCAGCAGGGCCTGAAAGGTGTTGTCCTCAATGGTGTGAATCACGACCCGCTCCAGCTGGAGCGCGCCTGCTTCGAGCAGGCTCACCATGAGGTCATGGCTGAGTGGCCGGGGTGTCTCGGCTCCCTGAAGGCCGGCCATGATGTTGTGGGCCTGGGCCTGATCAATCCAGATCGGCACCTGTCTGCGACCCGCAGGATCCCTCAGCAGCACGATCGGACTGCGGCTGGCCGCGTCAAGGGCGATCCCGGCGACGTGCATTTCAACCACGGCCCTGCCGTCCCTTGACCGATTATGACCAGAGGGATGGCCACGGGCGAAAAGCGATGTTCACGGGGCTGGTGCAAGCGGTTGGTCAGGTCGAGCTCCGCGGCCAGCGATTGCTGGTCAGCGGCTGTGCACCGTTCACGCCGCTCCAGCTCGGTGACAGCGTCGCCGTGGACGGGGTCTGCCTCACGGTGGCGGACTGTGTGGGCGATGGATTCCTGGCCGACGTGAGTGAGGAAACCCTGAATCGCACAACGCTCGGGGCCAAGGCAGCCCGCCGGGCTGCCGTCAATCTTGAACCTGCCCTGCGTCTGGCCGACCGCCTGGGCGGACATCTGGTCAGCGGTCACATCGACGGCCTCGGTGAGGTGGTGGCCGTCGAGGCGTTGCCGCAGTCCTGGCGCCTCGAACTGCGGTGGAGAGATCCCTTGTACGGACGCTATCTCTGCGAAAAAGGCAGCATTGCCGTGGATGGCATCAGTCTCACCGTGGCGGGGTGCAATGAGGATGGTGTGCGTTTCTGGATCGCCGTGATTCCCCACACCTGGAGTTCCACGGCCCTGCAGCACCTTCAGACTGGATCCCTGGTGAACCTGGAGGCTGATCTGATCGCCCGCTATGCCGAGCGACTTCTGGCCCATGGGGAGGCGGGTCCGGCAGCGGCGAATGCGATGGCTTCGGGCAACACACTCTCCTCGGCCTGGCTACAGGAGCATGGCTGGGGTTGAGTCTGTCGCCTCTGCGGGGCTCAGGCTGGTTCGGGGCTGCTCCCTTCGAGGGGAAGCAGGGAAATGCAGTTGGTGTCTTTGTGCAGCTCAATCCTGAATTCCTGGCCCGGCTCCAGGCCCAGGCGACGGGTGTAGGCGTGCCCGATCAGCAGATTGCCGTTGCCATGCACCCGTGTGCGGAACTCGGCCTGACGTCCACGCGTCCCTCCCCCAACACTGGTGCTGGCGGAGGGCAGTGTGTAGCCCTTCGCCTCCACAAGGGCTTTGTAGAAGCTCTTCTTCAGCACACGACCACTGGGGCCGACATAACCACATCCCCGAGCGATTTCATCTTCGCGTCGATTGCTGAGAGCGCGTGCTTTGTCGAGGAGTTCCTGGCCAACCAGCATCTGATCAGGAATAGAGAACTAAATTCTGACAATTTTCACAAGACGTGGCAATGAATCTGGCCGTTTCTGAGCGACTTGGTCAGATCAGATACAGGATCACAAACAGAACGACCCAGATCCCGTCAACGAAATGCCAATAGAGCTCAACGGCTTCCAGGGGAAAGGGATTGGCCGCTGACACCCGACCTGCCGGTGTTCGGCACTGCCACCACACGATCAGGATCATCAGGGCCCCGAGGGTGACATGGAGCCCATGGAATCCCGTCAGGGCATAGAACGTGCTGGCGAACAGATTGTCCGTCAGGCCGAACGGCAAGGTGAAGTACTCCACCATCTGGCTGACGAGAAAGGCCAGTCCCATGGCGGCCGTGGCCAGCAGCCAGCGTCGGCAGGCCTGGGGATCGCCCTGGTGCAGTCGCTTCCCCGCTCGGTGGAACGTCGCACTGCTGACCAGCAGAAGCACGGTGTTCAGGATGGGGAGTGGGAGTTCCAGCTCGTAGACAGCGTCCGGCTGCAGCGGGTTGACGGCATGGAAGGTGAGGTACGCGGCAAAAAAACCCGCGAAGGTCATGGCATCGGCCACCAGAAAGGTGGCGACGCCGAACATGCGATGGTCCCCATGGGCGTGCTCTTGCCCGGATGAATCGGATGGACTGGCGTCCAGTTCAGGTGAATTGAGCGTGGTCATTTGCCGCTGCTCCAAAGATCGCGACCGCTTGCGGCCTCAAGGTCGATCTGGTCTTCAGGAATGCCGTAGCCGTACGGCTCCTGGACCAGGGGGGCTTCGCCATGCCAGTTCTCCACCGGTGGTGGTGACGTGGTGAGCCATTCCGGCGTGAGGGCCCTCCAGGGGTTGTCACCCGCCGGCTCACCCCGGAAGGCGCTGGCCACAACGTTCCAGAGGAACGGAAGTGTGCTGATGGCCATCAGGAGTGCGCCGGCGCTGCTGAGCTGGTTGATGAAGGCGAACTGGGGGTCGTATTCCGCCACCCTCCGCGGCATGCCGTTCAGACCAAGCCAATGCTGCGGTGCAAAACAGAGATTGAAGCCAACGAAGGTGAGCAGGAAGTGAAGACGCCCGATGCCTTCGTTCAGCAGGCGCCCTGTCACCTTTGGATACCAGTGATAGATCGAGGCGAAGATCACGAAGACCGTGCCGCCGTAGACGATGTAGTGGAAATGGGCGACAACGAAGTAGGTGTCATGCACATGCACGTCGAAGGGAACCTGGGCTAGGGCGACCCCGGTGATGCCGCCGAGCACGAAATTGACGATGAAGCCGCAGGAGAACAGAACTGCACTGTTGAGTGAGATGCGACCGCCCCAGAGTGTGGCGAGCCAGTTGAAGAATTTGATCCCTGTGGGAACGGCGATGAATGCCGTTGCGATTGTGAAGAACAGGCGCATCCAGGGCGGTGTGCCACTGGTGAACATGTGGTGGGCCCAGACCACGAGGCCAAGCACCACAATGGCCATGATCGAATACACCATCGTGGCGTATCCGAACAGGGGTTTACGGCAGTGAACCGGCAGGATCTCGCTTACTAGTCCAAAGGCCGGAAGCACCATGATGTAAACCGCCGGATGGGAATAGAACCAGAACAGGTGCTGATACACAACAACATTGCCTCCCAGTCCTGGATTGAAGAAGCCTGTGTGGGCGACGATGTCGAAGCTCAGCAGGATCAGGGTTCCCGCCAGAACGGGTGTTGAGAGAACAACCAGGATGCTGGTACCGAGCATTGCCCAGCAGTACATCGGAAGCTGCATCAGCTTCAGTCCCGGGCGCCGGAGTTTCAGCACGGTGGCAATGAAATTGATCCCGCCGAAGATTGAACTTCCCCCGAGAAGCAGCACACTCAGAATCCAGATGATCTGGCCACTGGCAGGGGTTGTGATGCTCAGCGGCGGGTAGGCAGTCCATCCGGATTGTGCGGCTCCGGTGATGAAGTAGCTGCTGATCAACAGCAGTCCAGCGGGAGGAATGAGCCAGAACGCCACCGCATTCAGCCGTGGGTAGGCCATGTCTCGGGCGCCGACATAAAACGGGATCAGATAGTTGCCGAAGGCCCCGTTGACCACCGGCACAATCCAGAGAAAGATCATCACCGTGCCGTGCAGGGTCAGCACCTGGTTGTAGACATCTCTCGGCATGAAATCCGAGAGAGGACTGACAAGCTCGGTGCGGATGGCACCCGCCAGTGCACCACCGATCAGATAGAAGAGGAAACCGCAGACGAGGTACTGCAGTCCAATCACTTTGTGGTCAACGCTGAAGCTGAAATAACGCAGCCAGCCCTGCGGTTGCAGGCGAGGCGCACTGTTCTCGACGTCAGGGGGAAGGGACAGCGTCATGCGTCAGACACCTCGAGTTTGTTGTTGGCCTGGAACCAGGTGTCAAAGGCCTCCGGCTCTTCCACCACCACGGAGGAGCGCATCCCTCCGTGATAAGGCCCGCAAAGTTCAGCACACACGATTGGATAGGTTCCCGGACGGGTTGGTGTGAAATTGAGCACCGTCGGTTGCCCTGGAATC
The DNA here is from genome assembly GCA_011523155.1 of Synechococcus sp. PL34863bin_39. The sequence goes on from WTHL01000309.1 coordinate 7,852, forward strand.
ACGTCCTGCTTGAGACGGAATTCAGGGACCCAGAAGGCATGGATCACATCCTTGGCTTCCATTTTCAAGCTGACACGTTTCCCGGCTGGGACATGCAGTTCACCGGAGATGAAATCGCCCTGCGGGTAGCGAAACAGAAAGGCGAACTGCATGGCGGTCACCTCAATCGGAAGCACGTCGCCGGAGGCTGCCTCACTGATGTCGAGGGCACCGATCCCACCCCAGAGCCGTTGATCGGATCCGTCCGGTGGTTCGCTCCGGGTGGCTTCCGATCTGTGGTCCATCGCGTTGTGATCCATCGCGTTGTGATCCATCGCGTTGTGATCCATCGCGTTGTGAGCCATGGCGCCGTGATCCATGCCGTGGTTCAGCGGATTCATCCCGCCCATGCGGTCGTAGATGTCGTAGCTGTAGAGGCCAACGAACAGCACAACGATCGCCGGCA
>WTHL01000252.1 GCA_011523155.1 Synechococcus sp. PL34863bin_39
GGTTTCCGGATCAGGGCTCCGGCGGATTGTCGAAGAGGAGCTCTTCGATGTAACGGTCCGCCCATTCCACGCTGAAGGCTTTCTCCAGAACCCGGCGCGTTTTGTCGTTGCGCTTCTGCTGCAGGCAATAGGAGAGCTGACCTTGATGACGTCTGATCGTAGTGGGATCGTCGGATGGATCCGGGGATGTCGAGCCGACAGCCTTGTGCATCACATCGAGGTACTGACCGACAAGGTTCACGAACCAGGTCTCCTCCATGGCGTTCACCGGTCTGATGAAACGAACGTAGGGGGAAAAGATCGTGCCCCAGGCCGGAAGGTCCCTGACCTGTTCGAAAGGGGGTAGCTCGATGGGATCCAGAGCCGTCTTGATCACGTCAGGCAGATCGTCCCCTACCGGGGAAAGATCGACAATCGCGGCGGAAATCCCGGCAGGACTGGCGACGACGTCGGCACCGAACACAGGGAGATCAAACCGAGGATCCGGGAAGAAGACGCAATGAAGAATCTGGAGGCCAAAGCCGAGACGAGCGGTCTCCAGGTGAAGCTTGCGCAGTCCACGGCACTGATGCAGCTCGTTCCTGATGAACAGTGCCTGGCCGTCGAGAGTTGAGGTGATGGCCTCGAGTGCGGGGTCAACCTGCAGCGAACACAGATCAGGCAGCTGCTCGCGCGCTGTCCGGATCCGGGCAGCCATGGCATCCACCAACGGATGAAGCTCCATCGGAGCGGATGACGGTGTCGGCGATGGCACTGCGGCGTGATGCGCTCAGGCGACTATGCCTCACGTGGCACTCGGGAAGGCGCGAATTAAAGCTGCAGGCGGGAATAATCTGATGGTGAGTGCCATGACAATCCAATCCCTAACTCCAACGGTCCGGACTTGAACGTCCAGACATTTGACAACGGCAGTCGTTGTGTTTTCGTGCCGATGGCCGATGCGGGGCTCACCTGCCTCGATTTCTGGTGTCGCGCTGGCAGTGCATTCGAGCACCAAGGAGAGGAGGGGTTGGCCCATTTCCTTGAGCACATGGTGTTCAAGGGCAGCAGGACGCTCGGGCCCGGTGAATTCGATCTGCGCGTGGAGGCTCTTGGCGGCAGCAGCAATGCAGCCACAGGGTTTGATGATGTCCATTTCCACGTGCTCGTGCCGCCCGAGGGGGCCCATGAGGCCCTGGATCTGCTCCTCGATCTCGTTCTCGAACCTGCCCTTGATGGCGATGCGTTCACGCTGGAGCGGGATGTGGTGCTCGAGGAGATCGCCCAATACAGGGATCAGCCCGATGAGCAGGTCGTCCAGCACCTGCTGGCCAAGAGCTGCAGAACCCATCCCTATGGACGACCGATTCTTGGCTGGGAACGCAGTCTCCTGGCGAGCACCCCTGAAGCGATGGCGGCCTTCCACCGCAGGCGTTACCGCGGGTCGAACTGCTGCCTGGTGGTGTCAGGAGCCATCCCAGACACGTTGCGCCAGGGCATTCCCTCCAGTCGATTGAACCAACTCCCAGGCAGCCATGGGGGTGCGCCTGGGCCAGATCCGACGCGGCTTGATTTCCACACCGGGCGGGAGGAGATGCGTGTGGATCGGCTCGAGGCTGCTCGGCTACTGATGGCCTGGCCTGCACCCGAGGCGGATGCTCAGCATGCACTGACGGGATACGACCTTGCCACGACCCTGCTCGCCGAAGGGCGACGAAGCCGTCTCGTCGCGCGTCTGCGTGAGCAACTGCAGATCGTGGAGTCCATCGATATGGATCTCACGACGCTTGAGCAGGGCAGTCTGGTGATGCTGGAGGCCTGCTGTCCAGCCGAACAGATTGAGGCCGTGGAGCGGGAGGTGAAACGGATCCTGGCTGAGGCTGGAACCAGTGCCGTCAGCGACGACGAGCTGAAGCGGGGACGTCAGCTGGTCGGCAACGGGTTGCGCTTCAGCCTGGAGGCCCCTGGATCCGTGGCCGCGATCACTGGCCCCCAGGCCCTCTGGCGCGCACCGCAGGATCCACTGACCCCCCTTGCGGAACTCGAGCGCTGGACTCAGACGTCCCTGCAAACAGATGTGCTCCCGGCACTGCACCCCGATAAAGCCTTTACCTTGTTGGCCCTGCCAGGAGAGGCAACCTGATGCAGACCCCTGAAATGGTCGTTGACCAGCGGTCAACTCCCGGGGTGCTTTCGGCCAAGCTCTGGATTCGCCGTGGTAGTGGCTGCGATCCCCACCATCAGCGGGGCGGCCATCAGCTCCTGGGTTCCCTGCTGAGCCGCGGATGCGGTCCCTACGGCCCTGAGGAACTGGCCGATCTGGTTGAAGGTTCCGGCGCCGGACTTCGCTCCGACACCAACGAAGATGGAACGCTGATCAGCCTGAAGTGCCGTGATCGGGATGCGGACCGCCTGCTCCCCGTGATCGGATGGATGGTCTCCAAGCCGCATCTTCGCCAGGATCAGATTGAGCTTGAAAGAGAACTCTGTCTCCAGGCGCTGCTGCGCCAGGGAGAGGATCCATTTCAGGTCACCCACGACGGATGGCGCAGCCTGGCCTACGGATCGGGCCCCTGCGGCCACGACCCGCTCGGCATTGCCGCAGACCTCGAAACGCTTGAGCCCGACCAGCTCCGGGCTCTGCACGGTCGCCTGATGGATGACGGTGCGGTACTCGCTCTGTCGGGGACAGCGCCTGATTCTGTCGTGTCCCTGATCAACGCGCATGAGGCCTTTCGAAGCAGCGGGGTCAGCAAGGACTGCACTGATTCTGAAGCGGTGGAAGGGGTCGCACCTTTGAGCGGACGGGACTCCAGCGCCACCATCGCGATGAGAGAACTGCCGACGGAACAGGTCGTGCTTCTGCTTGGTCAGCCAACGATTCCCCATGGACATGTCGATGAACCAGCCCTGCATGTGCTGCAGGCTCACCTGGGCCAGGGCATGTCGAGCCTGCTGTTCCGCCGACTGCGAGAGATCCATGGCGTCGCCTACGACGTGGGCGTGCACCATCCCGCGCGCGCCAAGGCCAGTCCATTCGTGTTTCACGCATCCACAAGCACGGACCGTGCATCAATGACGCTGAAGCTTCTGCTCGAAAGCTGGGAGGAGATGGCCAGTACAACGCTCACCGAGTCCGAACTGTCCCTGGCGCGCACCAAAGTCCGTGGACAACTCGCCCATGCCTCCCAGACGTCAGGCCAGAGAGCCGAACGCCAGGCCCAGCTCCGAGGACTCGGTCTGACTGTTGACCACGACCAGCGTTGCCTGGAACGGATCAGCGCACTGACTGCATCTGACATCCGCGATGCAGCGGCACGTCATCTCAGACGTCCCTTGCTGAGCCTGTGTGGCCCTGATCAAGCCCTCAGGAGTCTGCGTTCGGCGTGGGAGGCGTCGCACCTGGCGTCTCCGGACTGAGCGCCTCAGACGCAACCAGAAAGGTTCCTCTCCGAAAGCGAACGGCGACTGTGTCCATGGGACGCAACCCCACCACCTCGCCCATCTCGTCCATCGCCACCAGGTCGGCTGGACGCAGCATCGGCATCGGATCGGCCGTCTTCAGATAGGGAAGCGAACGCTTGAGACGCACGAGGTCACCGATCGCGAGGCCCATCGTGGAACAGCACACTTCAGAGGCGATTTAAAACCATGGAGGGATCAGGACGTGGCCCAGAACAACCGATGCATCAGTTGTTCTGGTGTGACGAGACGACGGTGTAAGGGACCTCTATCAGGACTACTGTTGACCTGAAGGATCAGGTTGAGTCATGAAGGATCTTGATCTTCCCGAATTCATCGAACGCGCTGGTGAAGTCTGGCTGTCCTGCATGCTCTTCATGGTGCAGGGCAACATCCACGACCTCACCATGGGCCACGCGCTGACCGCATCCAAGGTCAGCCTCGGTGTGATCGTCACCTACTTCGTCGCCAAAAAATTACTCAAGGTTGATCGGTTCTGGAAAACCATTCTGCTTCTTGCGATTGTGACGGCCATTGTTGATTTCCTCATCCATCCAACCCATTTCGGCGAGGCCTGGACGGAAGCAGTGTTGACAGGAATCGGAGCCAGCGGGTTTGCAACCGTGGGGCATTTCATCGCCAATCGACATCCGAAGGCGTTTCGATCAAAACGGTCCTCATCCTGATTTGACGCATCATCAGAATCCTCACAATCCTGCTTTGATCTGAGATCGTTCTCGACATCGAACCATCATCACGTTGGTGCATGGTCTCGTTGAGACCTGCAATCAGCCCCTAGGCATTCGTCCTCCTGTCCTGCAGGATGGGTCCAGCAGAGACCATCCCGTGCGGGCACTGTCCACCTGGAGCGGCGCCCTTGCAGGATTGATGCTGATTCTCGTCGGCAGCCTGATCCCAGCCGCGCTGATCTGGCCGTCGATCCCGATGATCGTTCTGCCATTGCCGAGCACCTGGCAGGTGCCTGCCCTTCTGCTCTGCGCCCTGGTGTGCGGTCCGAGGGCAGCCGTGATCGCATCCGTGGCCTATCTGACGGTGGGGTTGGTGGATCTCCCCGTTTTTCATGACGGTGGAGGGCCTGGCTATCTCCTGAACCCCGGCTTCGGCTACCTCGCCGGTTTCGTTCCAGCTGCCTGGTTGTCCGGACGGCTCGCCCAGCAGGACGGCATGAACGAGCTCGGACGTCTGAGTCTCGCCGCCATCGCAGGCCTCGCCATGATCCAGATCTGTGGCCTTCTGAATCTTCTGGTTGGTGCCCTTGTGGGACGCTGGGGGACTCCAGTGCTGGAGCTGCTTTTCAGTTACGGCATCGGCCCGCTGCCGGCCCAGCTCGCCCTCTGCATTGCAGCAGGTTGCCTGGCTCTGCCGCTGCGTCGTCTGCTGCTCATCCAGTGATGCGAGTCCACCGACGGTCCCTCAGCGCCCTCAGCTCCATCGGGGTCAATCGCATGGCCATCCTGTTGATCGGTGGTCTGGTCGTGATGGTGGACCAGATGAGCAAGACCTGGGTCATCAACACGCTCCTCCCCGGTCGTCCTGTCCCCTGGCTCCCGGGCCTGATCCAGCTTCGCTGGGTGAGAAACACCGGAGCAGCCTTCAGTCTTTTCAGCGACTCAACCCTTCTTCTCAGCCTGATGAGCCTTGGGGTCGGTCTCGGCCTCGTGGTCTGGATCTGGCGTAACCGTCAGCACGGCATCTGGCAGGGGATGGCTCTGGCATTTCTGCTGGGAGGCACCATCGGGAACGGAATCGACCGCTGGCGCCTCGGCCATGTGACGGATTTTCTTGAACTTATCCCGGTGACATTTCCCATCTTCAACATCGCCGACATCGCCATCAATGTCGCTGTCATCTGTTTTGTGCTGGACACCCTCACACGCCGCAGGGAACGCATCGATCCTTGATCACCCGCGTTTGCCCCGGGCCCCTCGCTTGGCAGCGAGCGGCCCAGCCGACATCATGCAAGTGCCGTAGGAGGCACAGATCAAGCTGACGACGGTGAGAACGCTCCGGTGAAACGCAACCAACGCTGGCTGTTCTGGGCAGGTGGTGCCCTGGTCGCCCTTGTGGTGATCGGCATGGTGATGCAGGCGGTGCGCAACCTGTTGTGGGACCTCAGTTATTGGCTTCCCCCTTGGATGGTCGGACCCGTCATCCTGCTTGGGGGTGGTCTTGTTGCCGGACTGATCATGCAGTTCGGCTGGCCGTGGCTCCAGGCCTGGAAACGGGACCACACCAGGAACCAGCGACCAGACACAGACCTGCCTCCGGCACCTGACAACCGACGGCAAGCGGCGGAACAGAGCCTGGACAGCATTGATCGGCTGCTGGAAAAGCTCACCGATGCGGTCAGTCGCGAGGGATTGAAACAGGAACGGGAGCGGGTCGGCAGAGAGCTGCAGCGCGGTGATCTGACCGTCGTGATCTTCGGGACAGGATCAAGCGGCAAGACCTCGCTGATCCGTGCCCTCCTCAACGCGATCGTTGGTGAGGTGGGTGCTGCCATGGGAACGACAACGGACGTGAGGTCCTACCGCCTGAGGCTGAAGGGACTCCGCCGCGGTCTGCAGCTCGTTGATACCCCTGGGATTCTTGAAAGTGGGCGTGACGGCCACGAACGGGAGCAGAAGGCACGCCAGAGAGCCAGTCGGGCCGACCTGATGCTGGTGGTGGTGGACGGGGATCTGCGTGCTGCGGAACTGGAGGTCACGCGCAGTCTCGCGAGCCTTGGAAAGCGCCTGCTGCTGGTGCTGAACAAATGCGACCTACGCGGTGAGGAGGAGGAGAAACGTCTGCTCGCCTTGCTGCAGCAGCGCTGTGCCGACCTTCTCAGCCCTGCCGATGTGATCAGCGCCAGCGCCTGCCCACAGACGTTGCCCCGACCGGGGAGGCAGCCATACCAGCCTCCACCGGAGGTCGACGCCCTGCTTCGGAGACTTGCATCCGTCCTGCATGCGGATGGCGAAGAGCTTCTTGCCGACAACATTCTTCTCCAATGTCGTCACCTCGGCGAGACAGGACGTCAGCTTCTCAGACATCAACGCCAACAGGAAGCACGCCGCTGCGTCGATCGGTACAGCTGGATCAGCGGGGGACTGGTGGCCGCCACGCCATTGCCGGGCGTGGATCTGCTGGGCACGGCGGCCGTCAACGCCCAGATGGTGATTGAAGTGGCGGGAGTGTATGGCGTCACACTCACAAAACAGCGCGCCCAGGATCTTGCTGTTGCCGTTGGCCGCACGCTTGCCGGCGTTGGCGTCGTCAAGGGCGGTGTCTCACTGATCGGCACAGCGCTGAGCCTCAATGTTCCGACCCTGCTGCTCGGGCGTGCCGTGCAGGGGGTGGCCGCTGCATGGCTGACGCGCATCGCCGGAGCCAGTTTCATCACCTATTTCCAGCAAGATCAGGATTGGGGTGATGGTGGCGTGCAGGATGTGGTGCAACGCCACTACGACCTCAATCGGCGCGACTCAGCGCTGGAACGCTTTCTGAACGCGGCGGTAAGGCGTGTGGTTGAACCGCTGCAACAGAACGGGCGCCGTCAACTTCCACCGCGGCCAGGGCCTCGGGCGGGGGCGGACGCATCGGACCACGGGAATCAAGGACGGTGATCAGCACGAGATAAATCACACCGATGGCGACAGAGAGTGCACCCGTGACAATCGCCACCCAGCGACCACGGGGAGAGGGTGTTGCCGGCATCAATGAACCTCCGCTGCAGTGGCATTCAGGATCTCAGCCAGTCGGTGCAGATGGGTGGACTGGGTGTGGGGATTGCCGAGAACCGCCTTGAGGTGATGCACCCCTGCATAGACCGGACGGGACAACATCAGACCCTGATCAAGCAGGCGCTGACGGGTCTCCACTGACCATTGCTCGATCCGGGATGCAGTGCCCCGGCGGGGTCGGCAGGCGAGGAGGTGGAGCGGGCCACTGGAGATCAGCAGATCATTTGTCTGGAGACGGTCCTGGAGGAACTGACGTCGCTGCAGAGCGCCATCAAGAACGGACGCAATGCCCCGTTCGCCGAGTTGACGAAGGCCGAGCCAGAGCTTGAGGACTTCGGCAGGGCGGCTGCCCTGCAGACCCTGCTCGCCCCCGTGACTCTCTCCCCAGGGGGGTTCCATGTAGGGGAGACCGGTTGAGAAGGCGGACGCGAGCGTTGTTCGGTCCCTGACCAGGAGCAGGGAGGAGGTTTTGGTGATGCCAAGCAGCTTCTGCGGGTTCACGGTGATTGAATCGGCGTCCCCGAGCCCCTCCATCAATGCGGCCGTGGACGGCGACAGGGCGAACACGGCACCGATGGCGCCGTCGACATGCAACCAGATCCGTTGCTCAGCACAGAGACCAGACAAAGCCTTGAGAGGGTCAACGGCACCGCGAACCGTTGTGCCGGCCGTGGCGACAACCGCAAAACAGGGTCGTTGCTGGTCCTGCAGGCGTGCGAGCTGCTCCTTCAGCAGGTCGACCCGCAGAGCACCCTCGTCATCAACCGGCACCAGGCGAAGAGCATCCTCCCTGAGACCCATCACGCGGACGGCCTTCGACAGAGAGACGTGGGAATCGACACTCGCCAGCACCACAGCATCGGGGTTCTGGGAAAGGCCGGCGGCCTGGCGGGCCACCACGAGCGCATTGAGATTGCTGAGGCTGCCGCCGCTGGCCGCCACTCCACCGGCACTAGCCGGTAACCCCAAACGGGAGGAGAACCAGCCACACAACTGACGCTCCAAACGACTGAGGCTGGGAGAGAGCTCCTCGGCGAGCAAATTGTTGTTCAGACCGGCGCAGATCAGATCAGCCGCGATCGACGCCGTCAGCGGAGGGGGATCGAGA
>WTHL01000308.1 GCA_011523155.1 Synechococcus sp. PL34863bin_39
TGTGAATCCCTGATACGAAAAGCCATACAGGCCCACGCGGCCGTTGCATGCCGCTAGGTCTCTGAGCCAGGTGAGAGTGGCGCTGGTGTCCGCACGTTCCTGGGCAAATCCTCCAAACGTGCCGCCGGATGCGCCCTGTCCGCGCACGTCCTGCACTACCACCAGAAAGCCATGGGAAGCCCACCAGCTCGGGTGGGCATAGGTGACTGTGGAGGCGATGGCGTGACCGTAGGGCTGTCGCATCAGCAGCGCCGGCCAGGGTCCCCGGCCTTCAGGAGGACACCACAGGCGTGCGTGCAAGCTGACTCCGTCCGGCAGGACCAGCGGGACATCCACCGGGGCCCCGCGCGTGGTCTCAAGCGTCTTCGCAGTCTCCGGATCGTCTGGCCTAGGAGACATCCGAACAGTGAAGACCGATCACATAGGTCGCGAGAATTTCCGCATCCGTGGTGCTCAGGCCGCGTTCACTGGCGAGGCGTTGGATCGAGCCTGGCGATGTCGCGGAGACCCCCTGGCTGTTCAGGCTTCTGAAGCTTGTGCACAGCGCTTTGGCTTCGTTCGGATTGCGCTTCACGCTCTCCAGAAGCGAGGACTGTGCCAACCCTTGCGGTGCAAAAGCAAGGAAACCCACAAGCGGCAACAGGACGAATCGGGATCGCATGACCCTCCTTTCGCAATGGACTTATTTGAGATCCGCAGCCCGACCCTTGCGCCCATGCGGGGTCAGTTGTTGGTCTGCCATGCCTGGGCGAGGCGGATCCAGTGCCGGGCCACCGTCAGATCCACCACAGCGCGTCGACCGCTGCGCAGCTGCCGTTCCAGTCGTCCAGTGCGCGTCAGCACATCCTGCGGGGATGCCGCTGCAAGCGCCGTCACGGTGGCAATGCCGGCATGCATCAGCAGCGCTGCGTCAGCCGGGGCAAGCCCCAGGGAGCAGACCAGAGCAGCCATGCCGCGCAGACGCTTGAGGTTGCGGGCGCTCGCCCGACCACTGCGGCAGAGCCGACTGAGTTGCTGATCGCTCAGGTTCTGCAGCTGGTCCCAGTGGATGATTCCTGCCGTTTCAAGCTCTTTCTGTTCAAATCGGAAGCTCTGAGGAAGGTCCCGAAGTGGTTCAGACCCGTTCATCCCTGACCGGTTGATGCGGGCGCGCCTGCGTGCACTTCGGTCTCCCCGAGGATCATCGGGCGGCTCGTGCCTGGGCCGGCCGGTTGCAGCTGCCGCAATCGAATCACCACGGTGTCGCTGCCCCGTCCCCCCGGCCGAAGATTGCCTGCCAGCTGGGCCAGGGTTGGCTCCACGGCACCGGGATCGAAATCACCGGAGGCCTGGGCGACCACCAGATCATTGCCGTTGTCGAAGACGACGGGTGCACGCAGGGCGCCCTCGATCACCACAGGAGGTGTGTAGCTGACCGTGAAGGCCCAGCTGCTGATCGCCAGCAGCACGGTGAAGCTCGTGACACCAACAAGACGGAAGCGAACACCCCACCGCGCGATGAAGGCCAGCACTGTGAGACCTGCGAAGCCGAGTCCGCCCCAGGCCAGCCATCGCGTTGAGCTTTCGAGCAACTCCGGGAGGTTCATGGGCTGGTGAAGAGCGGATGTGCTCCTTATATTGCGCGCACCTCAGCCATGACTGACGCGGCCGATGGGCATTGGGTCAATGTCAAAGACCCTCCCCAAGCGGCTTCTGGGGGGAGCACTGCTGACCGCCGTTTTCGGGACCGGCACCTGGGTGCTGCTGGATCGAGTGGCCGGTTCCCTGATCCGAGCCGCGACGCCGGGGCTCGAGCAACAGCTCTCGCGGCCCCTCGGACGTCCCCTCCGAATCGGTGAATACAGAGGCCTTCACCTCCGGGGCATTCTGCTCGGCCCGACGCGGGTTGAGCAGGGCCCCAGTGACGCGTCCACGGCGTCCATCCAGTCCCTGTCCATCGGTCTTGACCCCCTCGCCAGTCTTCTGAACTGGAAACCGGTGGTTGTGGTTGGTGTTCGGGGAGGCCAGCTGACGCTTCGCCGGAACTCGAATGGCGACTACTGGGTTCCCGGTCCGTCAGGGGACGACCCTGCACCGCGCCTCGCCGTTGCCGTCCGTCTGCAGGACCCGCTACGGGTTCGGATTGACCCTGCAGAGCTCGACCTGCGCGTTTCAGGACGAACCTGGCTGAACCTGGATCAATCCAGAGGCAAAGCAGCCATCCAGGTCACGCAGCCGGAGCGGGGGCGCATGTCTCTGCGTCTTCAGGGCGATTGGGGTGATCCCAGTTTTGCGTTGCGGACCCGATTGCACTCCGTGCAGCTGGACAGGTTCAGCGGACTGCTGACATCGGCCAGCCCGCAGGCTCTTGGCGGTCAGCTCGCGGGTGATGTCCAGCTGGCCTGGAAGGACGGTCAGGCCCGTTGCAGCGGTGGGCTGTCCCTCGTGGGTTTCACCTTCCAGACTTCCACCCTTCGTCAACCTCTGCGTTCGAAGCAGCTGCGGGTCAGCTGCAGGGATGATCAGCTTCAGATCGCCCCCAGCGTCTGGACGGCCGGTCCTTATCGCGCCGATGTTCGGGGTGCTCTGGCGCTGAACGACTCGTTCGACCTCCGCTTCAACATCAGGCACGACACGCTGGAGCGTCAGCTTGCGGCCCGTCTGGAAGGACCTTGGCTGCAACCGCAGCTGAAGGTTGATGGTCGCTGGACGCTCCCGGCTTCTGCCACTGAGAGTCCCCCGCTGCAGCTGCAGATCCAGGTAGCAGGGGATCTCACGACGCCGGACTCTCCCCGTGCACACCTCGACCAGTTCAGGCTGACGGGGGGTGGTGTGTCGGCCCAAGCGAAGGGTGCGCTGTTTCCCGATCTGATGATCAGTTCGGAGGAACTGAGCCTGAAACCCTCGGCGTGGGATCCAGCCTCTCCGGTTCAGGCCGTGCTGGGGTCACAGGCTCCGGTGCAGGGCTCCCTGGATCTGCAGGGATCGCTCGCGACACCGAGCCTGCGCCTCAATCTGAGCCAGGCCGCCAACCCGATCCTGAAGAACTGGTCCCTGCGTGCCCGTTGGGACGGGGCGAAACGGCGTGCTGACCTCGAATATCTGCGCAGCCCCGATCTGACGCTGCAGGCTGTGATGCCGGTGGGCGATGGGCGCGACACCTCGGCGACAGGAGATCTCCAGGCTGAACTGGAGCTGCGCCGTTTTCCCCTTGCCCGACTGGGACCGGTCGTCGGCACGGCCATGGATGGTCACCTCTCTGCCGCCGGGTCGCTCCAGGGCGACCTGCAGGCCCTTCGCCCCTCCCTGGAGCTTCAACTGGAGACCCCCAGGATCGGCAACCTGCGCTTGGCCGAGGTCTGGTCCGGGCGCCTTGATTCCCCTGATGGCACGGGCCCTGCTCTCCGACTGCAGACCACCGAGGGGCTGATCGGAGGGACGCTCCAGGTGGATTGGAGCGAGACGTCGTGGCTGCCGGAGGAGGTTCGTCTCAGACGTCAGAACGGTGCGTTCCTGATGGCGCGCGGGTCCGGGCTTTATCAATGGCAGTCGCAGGCCACGCCCCTGATGGGCCTCCAGTTCATGTTCCCTCCCCGGGGGCGCTTTGAGAGTCTTTACGGACTCGTGTCAGGGTCTGGAACGCTGGCGCTCCAGCCCCTGTCCATGACGGGCTCGGTCACCCTCGATCGGCCCGGGGTTCTCGGCGCTCAGCTGCGTCAGGCCAGGGTTGAGGGGCGTTTCAGCGATCGCCGTTACAGCCTGACCGGTGAACTCCTGCCGCCTGACAGCGGCCAGGTGCTCGTTGATTCGGGGGGACAGATCGGCGGACGGTTCGAGACCGAGTTCGATGCCCTTGGCGTCAGCGCGCGCTGGCTGACCCGCAGTCTTCTCAGCCTTTCCTCCCTCACAGCTGATCAAGCGGACGCGCCCGGCAGGGCGCAGGACCTCGGCACGCTCATGGTCGAGACTTTCGGCGGAGCCCTGGACGGCCAACTGGCGGCGTTGCGCTCCGTCCGTCAGGACCTCGCAGTCAGGCAACAGCGCCTTCGTGATGGCAAAGCCTTTCATCCGGAGGATCTGCGAGGGCAGGTGGATGCCCAGATCCATCTCAGCGGCGATCGCCTGTCTGATCTCCATCTCGATCTCCAGGCTCGGGGCCATCTCTGGGTTGAGGGTGACGATGCCGACCATGCTCTGCAGATCGAGCCGTTTGTGGCCACGATCAGCGGCCCTCTGCATCAGGGAGACGGGCAGTTCTCTCTCCGCCATCTCCCGTTCGGGCTGCTGGCCCTCCTGGCCCCGGTCCCACAGTCACTTCTGGGAGCCCTTGGCGTTTCGGGACGGTATCGCCTCGGTGATGACGACCCCCAGCTCACGACGGAACTGGTGCTGGAAGATGCCCGTGTCGGTCAGCATCACCTCATCCTGGAGAAAGGCCAGATCACGCTTTCGGGTGACGCGTTACTCCTTGATCTTGCCCTCAAGGATCGCTCCGCCGACCAGGCGGTGATCGTCACCGGGCAGGTGCCTCTGCAGCCTTCGGGGGCTCTGGACGTGCGCGTGCTCACCCGCGGAGACGGACTCCGTTTCCTGACGGGATTCACCAACGATCGAGTGGTCTGGACGCAGGGGGAGGGCCGTCTGCGTCTGATCCTCAGTGGCACTCTTGTGAATCCTCAGGCCAATGGGTTCCTCGTCATTGAGGACGGGGAGTTCGAGCTTGAGAGGCAGCGCATTTCAGATCTCGAGACCGCTGTTCTTTTCGATTTCAATCGTCTGGAAGTGCAGTCCCTCAGGGCGCGCGTCGGTCGCGATGGTCATCTTGAGGCGCGAGGGGGGCTTGGGTTGTTGAAGCCTTCACTGGAGCCCACCCCACTGGCCGTCACCCTCTCGGACAGTCGCATCAGTCTCCCGATTGCTGATGTCGCCGTGTCATCGGATCTCAGGATCGGGGGAGCCCTCGTGCGGCCGCGCCTGTCCGGATCGCTCGAGATCAGCCATGGAACCATCCGGCCAGCACCCTCGCTCTTCGCACGTCGCACTGCTGCCGATGACGGCGATGCAACGAATCAGCCACTGACTCCCGTTGACCTCAACACTCTTCTGGAGGAGCAGTGGGATTTTCAGGACCCACTGGTGCTGTTGGGACCGGATGTCGAAGCGGATAGCAGTCGTTCTCTCAAGGCTGCGATGCCCAACCTTCCGGCCCTTGGCTTTGATGACCTCCGGGTTCGTTTCGGGCCGAAGCTGAACGTCTCTGTTCCTCTGCTTGCCTCCTTCTCAACCCGGGGCTTGCTTCGGCTCAATGGAGGGCTTGATCCATCCCTGCGGCTGCAGGGTGTGATCGAAATGCTCAGTGGTCGGCTTTCAGTCTTCACCACCAGTTTTCAGCTCGATCGGGGCGCTCCGAACGTTGCGGTCTTCACACCGTCACTGGGCCTGATTCCCTACGTGGATGTCGCCCTGATCAGCCGTGTCTCCGACAGCGTGCGTCTTGGAACCGACAACAGCACACTCTCAACGGACGTCTTTGACACCAATGGCAGCGGCTCTCTGGCCGCTGGTGGCCAGTTGCGACTTGTCAAGGTCATGGTGGAAGCGAGTGCGCCCGCTGATCGCCTGCTCGACAACTTGATTCTGCGCAGCTCACCACCGATGCCCCAGCCTCAGATTCTGAGCCTGATCGGAGGAAACTCCCTGGCGGGACTCTCCAATTCCGGTGGCACCGCCGCCCTGGCAGCCGTGCTCGGCCAGTCCGTGTTGACACCAGTGTTGGGAACGCTGACCGACGTGTTCAGCCAGCGTCTTCAGGTGGCGCTGTATCCCACCTATGTGAGTCCCCAGGTGGAGGACACGCAGGCCCGGGTCTCCGGCCAGGTCCCCCCCCAGCTGGCCCTCGTCACAGAGCTTGGTGTCGACCTTGGGGATCGGTTCAATCTGTCCCTGATTGCCGCGCCCAACCGAAACGACATCCCTCCTGCCGGCATCCTCACCTACCAGATCAATTCGAATCTGGGGATCTCGGCCTCCATGGACAACCAGGGCACCTGGCAGAGCCAGTTTCAGGTGTTTGTCCGGTTCTGACCATGACCTCAAGGGAGCAGATCATTGGCGTCGATCTCGGTGGAACGGCGATCAAACTCGCCCGGTTTCTGAGCACGGGCGAGCTGGTCGCTGAACACCGGATTCCCACGCCGCAGCCGGCCATGCCCGGAGCGGTGTGCATGGCGCTCTGCGAGGCGATCGAGCGGCTCGATCCCCAGGGCCTCGTGTCAAGGGTGGGACTTGGTCTTCCCGGGCCGATGGACGCCTCCTCCCGCGTCGCCAGGGTGTGTATCAACCTGCCGGGTTGGATTGACGTTCCCCTTGCCGACTGGCTCGAACCTCGCCTGAAGCGGCGAATCACCCTGGCCAACGACGGCAACTGCGCCCTGGTCGGGGAGGCATGGAAGGGGGCCGCCCAGGGCTGTTCCGATGTGGTGCTTCTCACGCTCGGGACAGGCGTGGGCGGCGGCGTGATGCTGGCAGGACAGCTCTTCACCGGTCATAACGGCGCTGCTGCAGAACCCGGTTTGATCAGCATTCAGCCGGAAGGCCCACCCTGCAACAGCGGCAACCGCGGCAGCCTCGAGCAGTTTGCCAGCATCAGCGGCCTGCGCAGACTCTGGGACGGCGATCCAGAGGAGCTCGCCCGTCGGGCTGCCGAGGGCGAACCCGAGGCCTGCGCGGTCTGGGAGCGATACGGTCGGGATCTCGGGGTGGGGATCAGTTCGTTGGTGTATCTCTTCACCCCCCAGAAGGTTCTCCTGGGGGGTGGGCTTGCTGCGGCATCCCAGCACTTTCTGCCGGCCCTGTGCCACGAGGTGGATCAGCGCGTTCAGGCCGTCAGCCGGGAGGGACTGCGCATCGAGCCCTGTGCTCTCGGTAATGGAGCGGGTCGTCTGGGTGCAGCGCGGCTGGCCCTCGAGCGTCTGCCGCATGAAACGGGATGATGCATGGGAGAGAACTCATCTGTTGATGTCCAGCCAAGCTGTGCCCGAACCGTCCGCCCAGCTGCTCCAGCTGGCGATGGGCGTCCGTCGCGCAGCGATCGACCTTGCGCAGACGTCTGATCAGCAGCGGCAGCAGGCCCTGGACTCCATGGCCGCGGCCCTCGAGCGCCATGCTGAACGCATTGTTGAAGCCAATGCCGCAGACCTTGCCCAGGCCTCGGCTGACGGCCTGGCACCAGCGCTGGTGGCCCGTCTGAAGCTCGATCGCTCCAAGCTCGTGGGGGCCATTGAGGGCGTGCGGCAGGTTGCAGATCTGCAGGACCCGCTTGGCGTGCGGCAGCTGCACCGAGAATTGGATGCCGGCCTGAATCTGGAGCGCATCACGGTGCCCCTTGGTGTTCTGGGCGTGATTTTCGAAGCGCGTCCGGATGCGGTGATCCAGATCGCCTCGCTGGCGATCCGTTCCGGGAATGGGGCGATCCTCAAAGGTGGGAGTGAAGCCAGGCGCACCAATCAGGCTGTGATGCTTGCGCTGAAGGAAGGGCTTGATCCATCCACCATCAGCCCTGATGCCCTGGCACTCCTCACCACCCGTGAGGAGAGTCTGGCCTTGCTGCGTCTGGATGGTCTGGTGGACCTGATCATTCCTCGCGGCAGCAATGAACTCGTCCGTTTCATCCAGGACAACACCCGGATTCCGGTGCTTGGCCACGCCGATGGGGTCTGCCATCTCTTCGTCGATGCGGAGGCGGACTGCGCCCAGGCCCTGCGCATCGCCATTGACAGCAAGACCCAGTACCCCGCGGCGTGCAATGCGATTGAAACCCTGCTGTTGCATGAATCCATCGCTGCGCCCTTTCTGCGCGAGGCGGTTCCCGCCTTCGCCGGGCTGGGGGTCGAGCTCAGAGGCGATGAAGCCAGTTGCTCGCTGGGTGTCTCCACTCCGGCATCGGAGGCTGACTGGAGCACGGAATATCTCGATCTGATTCTCGCGGTCCGCGTCGTCAAGGACCTCGCCACGGCACTGGAGCACATCCGACGCCATGGCTCACGACACACTGAAGCCATCGCCACCACCAACAGCACGACGGCGGAACGCTTCCTGCGCGCCGTCGACAGTGCCGGTGTGTATCACAATTGCTCGACACGTTTCGCCGACGGTTTCCGCTATGGATTCGGAGCGGAAGTGGGCATCAGCACCCAGACCCTTCCGCCGCGGGGGCCTCTCGGTCTGGAGGGGCTCGTCACCTATCGCTACCGCCTGCGCGGCGATGGGCATATCGCTGCGGATTTCGCCAGCGGTGACCGCC
>WTHL01000084.1 GCA_011523155.1 Synechococcus sp. PL34863bin_39
TACTAATAGATGTCATCGATGCCGACTGCTGCCATGGTGAGGACAGAGCAGCTGCGCTAGATCCTGCGCTAAACGGAAATCAAACAGAAATCAATGCCTAGTCCCCAACAGCATTCTTGCTGTTTTCTATGCCTGCAGCCCCAGCAACCTCCACTGCCCATGCCGGTGCTGGGGAGGCGCTAACGGTCGTGGGTGCACCAAAACCACGTTCCGTCCTCAGCCTCGATGTGGGGCGAAAACGCATTGGTCTTGCTGGGTGTGACCCGCTTGGCATCACGGTTCGTCCGTTGCAAGCCATCCGACGCAGTCGTTTTGATCAAGACTTGGAGCACCTGCGAGGGCTGTGCACTACCCGCCAAGTGGATGCACTTGTGGTGGGGCTCCCACTGGATGACAAGGGACAGCGCACTGCGCAGGCTGAGCACTGTGAACGCTACGGACGGCGTCTCGCTCAGAGGTTGGCGTTACCGCTGGCCTGGGTGAATGAACACAGCAGCAGTTGGGCTGCTGGCGAGAGCCGCAATCTGCACGGGGACCGCAGCGGGCGCCTCGACAGCGAAGCTGCAGCCCTGTTGCTGGAGCAATGGCTTCAGGACGGACCTGAGCCAGTACCGGTCGAGCCTGCGGCCCCTGGCGATGGCGCGAGCTGCGACAAGGCATGATCCTGAAAAGACCGACGTCCCATTCATGACCGCCAGCGGCCCCGGCAATAGCGGAGAAGTGCCCACCGTCCTGGTGAGGGACAGCACAGGCAGAGATCTGCTCTGTTTCCTGGAACAGCTCATTCCCCTGGATGGCAAGGACTACGCCCTGCTGACACCTGTCGACACCCCGGTGTGTCTCTTCCGCCTCCAAGACGAAGGAGACCCTGAATTGATCGAATCCATCGCCGACAGTGAGCAGATCCTCTCCATCGCCGATGTGGTTCTGCAAGAGCATGAGCTCACTCTCGTTCGCTCCGCAGTCACCCTGACTGTGAGTGGTGAACTGGATGAACCAGAACCGGACGACCTCGAAGACGAGGAGGGCGATGACGATGACTCCGAGACCTACGAACTGCTGGTGAGCTTTGTGGCGGACAACCAGGACTACGGCCTCTACATTCCTCTGGACCCCTTCTTTGTCGTGGCCCGCATGGAAGAGTCCGGTGCCGTACTGGTGGAGGGCGAGGATTTTGATCGGATCCAACCGCGCATCGAAGCCGAACTGGAAGAGCGAGAGCCGGCCGAGTGATGCAGCGTCAGTGGCTTCTTCCTGACTGGGACCCTGGCCTGACGGTGGTGCAACTGCCGCTCGAGCATCTGCTCGATCGGGGCATCACCGCGTTGCTGCTGGATGTGGATCGCACCCTGCTCCCCGGCCATGACGTGCGCTTGCCTGATGCGGTCATGGGATGGGCCACATCGGCCCAACGCCACCTGCGCCTGCATCTGTTCAGCAATAACCCTTCGCGCCATCGCATTGGTGCCGTGGCCGATCAACTGGGTGTGAGTTACACCAGCGGTGCTGCAAAGCCTCGGCGCGCTGCACTGCGCAAGGTGCTGCGCGATCTGCAGGTGCAACCGGACGAGCTGGCGATCGTGGGCGACCGCCTGTTCACCGATGTGCTGGCTGGAAATCGCCTGGGTCTTTACACCGTTCTGGTGCGACCCCTCAAGGCCGATGGCACCCCATGTCCCCATGACCGGGTGCAACGTTTTGAACGGAAAGTGGCCCGCTTGTTAGGAGCCGAACGGCAATGACCCTGCGGGTGGTGAAGGTGGGCACAAGCCTGCTCAGGGGGCAGAAGGGTCAGAACACCGCCGACGTGATCGATCAGCTGACCGCAGCCCTGGCCGAGAGCCTTGACCGCGGCGATCGAGCTGTTCTGGTCAGCAGTGGTGCGGTTGGTCTGGGCTGCCGGCGTCTGGGACGGGAGAGGCGTCCAGAGGGAGTGGTTGGGCTTCAAGCCGCTGCAGCGATCGGTCAGGGGCATCTCATGGGCATCTACGACCAGGCCATGGCACGCCATGGCCGTGCTGTGGCTCAGGTCTTGCTGACCCGTTCCGAGATCGCCGACCGCCGCAGCTACACCAGCGCGTCAGCGACCCTGCACCAGCTGCTCGATTGGGAGG
>WTHL01000268.1 GCA_011523155.1 Synechococcus sp. PL34863bin_39
GCCATGGCGGGGTGATTGCCGTGCAGCGGGTGTTGGCGCGGGTTCTGGATCAGCCTGGGGTGCGTCGGGCGTTGCCAGGGGAGTTCAGCCAGCGGGCTGTGCTCAACGGTCGGCTGGACCTCACCCGCGCGGAGGCCATCAGTGACCTGGTGGCAGCACGCAGTCAGCGCGCTGCACAGCTCGCCATGGCTGGTGTGGATGGGGGGATTCAGAAGCGGATCACCGCCCTGCGTGAACGTTTACTCGATCAGCTCAGTGAGCTGGAGGCCCGGGTGGATTTTGAAGAGGATCTGCCGCCGCTGGATGGATCAGCGCTGCTGGAGGAGTTGCAGGAGGTGCGCCGCGAGCTGCAGGAGCTGGTGCACGACGGGCAGGCCGGTGCCGCCTTGCGCCAGGGGCTGCGGGTGGCCCTGGTGGGTCGGCCCAATGTGGGCAAAAGCTCCTTGCTCAATCGCCTCAGCCGGCGCGAGCGGGCGATTGTGACCGATCTGCCGGGAACCACGCGCGATCTTCTTGAGAGTGAGATCGTGCTGGAAGGGGTGCCGATCACCCTGCTAGACACCGCAGGGATCCGCACCACGAGCGATGCTGTGGAGCAGCTCGGCATCGCGCGCAGTCACGACGCCCTGGTCAGTGCTGATCTGGTGCTGTTGCTGTTCGATCTCACGGAGGGGTGGACTGCCGCCGATCAGGAGCTCTGCCAGCGCATTCCTGAAGCGGTTCCGCGTCTGCTGGTGGGCAACAAGACTGATCGACCTGCGATGGGTGCGGCGCCACCCCAACCCTTCGTCCGCGTCAGTGCGTCCAGCGGTGCTGGAGAGGCCGAGCTGGTGCAGACGTTGCTGCAGCGCTGCGGTGCACTCAGCGACGGATCGTTGCTGTTGGCCCTCAATCAGCGACAGGCCGATCTGGCCGCAATGGCCGCTGATGCGCTGCAGCGCAGTGCGCAGGTGGCGGCCGAAGGCCTGCCCTGGGATTTCTGGACGATTGATCTGCGTCAGGCGATCCGCAGCCTCGGCGAGATCACTGGCGAGGAGCTCACTGAATCGGTGCTCGATCGGATCTTCTCCCGCTTCTGCATCGGCAAGTAAGGCGATTCAGGGGCTCTCACCACCGTCGTTTTGTGGCGGAAGCCCATGGGCGATCAGCATCACCAGGCTGACCGCTGCGTAGCCGATAGCCCAGGGTTGTCCTGTTCCCCAGCCGAGGTCGAGCGTGGTGTCCGACACGCTGAAGGTCCAGGCATGGATCACACCGAACCAGGCGAGGAGGGATGCAAGAGCGCTTGTGGCTGCTGCGGCCAGAAAGCGCTGTTCGATCACGTCCACCAGCATCGCGGCCAGCAGCATCGCCGTGATGATCTGCCCCTGTTCCAGGGCGAAGGCGCCGGCGGCCCAGACATCAGCCTTGGCCAGGGTCTGCACCAGCTCTGGGCCGAAGGGATGTTCAACGGTGCCGGCACCACCGGCGCGCAAGCCGGCTTTCAACAGTTGTGCCCCCCAGCCGGCCAGCCCAGGGAGCAGTCCGAGCACCACGGCAGGCGCGTGTCGCAGGGGTGTGGCCTGGAAGGCCTGAGCGCTGACGGCAATGCCGACATAGAAAACGATCGCCATACCGGCCTCGATCGGAATCACTTCCGCGACGAGACCAAACAGACCCAGCAGGCAGCCTGCCGCCATCACCAGGCCATTCAGCAACGAATACCCCGATCGGGCGCCAAGGGCTTTCCACGCCGGATGGCCGATGTAGATCGTGGTGGGGAAACAGGACCCCAGAACCGCGGCCGTGAGGGTGCCGATCCCGTCGATCAACAACGCGGGCCGGGCTGGATAGCGATCCCCTGCTGCGGCGGCACTCTCCAGATTCTGAAGCGAGCCGATCACGTTGAACAGGCCCATCGGCAGGATGACCCCGATCCAGGGGATCAGATCGCCACGGCCCTGCCAGAGCGCGTCGATCTGCGGGGTGGGGATGTGTAGGCTGACCGCAGCCAGTGCGTTGTTGATCGCTTCTGAATCCGGCTGGATCATTTCGCTGGCCCATGCCAGGAGAGCTCCGATCAGAACGGCACTCAGCCCCGTGGGTAAGGGCCAGCGAACTCTGCCGAAGTAG
>WTHL01000003.1 GCA_011523155.1 Synechococcus sp. PL34863bin_39
CACCCGTACTCACCAGCAGCGCCACGCTCAGCAAGCCGGTGAGTTCCGGTGCCAGAGCCCCCGTGATGAACAGCACAACGGCGAGCGCCAGAACCGCCAGGGTGATCAAGGCCTGAGGGTGCTGAAGCGCCGCACTCAGTTCGGCCATGGAGGGGCTTGCTCATGCGATGTCGGCGTGGCCACCGTAAGGGGAACCGTTTCCGCTGTCTGGTCATCACCGGTCTGATCGCCACCGGTTGGGTCGTCACGGTGTCGAGGCCCTGCTGACCGGTCGGATGCTGGCCAGAAATGCTCCTCCAGGCGGCGCTTGAGGCCCTGCAGGCCTGTGCCATCGGTCGCCGATAGAAAAATCGCGTCGCGCTCCTGTTCGGCCATGGCATCAATGGCCTGGGCCGGACAGCGGTCGATCTGGTTGGCGAGGATCAACTGTGGTTTGGCGCAGCCCAGGCCCTCCAGCAACCGCCGCACCGCCTGGAGCTGCGCTGACCAGTCGGGATCTGCCAGGTCGACCACCAGCAGAAGCAGGTCGGCATCCAGCGCTTCCTCCAGCGTGGCTCGAAAGGCCTCCACCAATGCATCCGGAAGGTCCCGGATGAATCCAACCGTGTCGGTGATCAGCAGTTCCCTCGCCGCGGCGGCGGGTTGGGGCAGGGTGAGTCGCCGCGTTGTCGGGTCCAG
This sequence comes from Synechococcus sp. PL34863bin_39, assembly GCA_011523155.1. The sequence goes on from WTHL01000003.1 coordinate 679, forward strand.
GGTGGCGAAGAGCTTGTTCTCAGCCAGCACCTTGTTGGGCTTTCCCTTCAGGCAGAGGGCATTCAGAAGTGACGACTTGCCTGCGTTCGTATAGCCGACAAGGGCGATGCGGTGCAGGCCTTCCCTTCGATCGCGCAGGCGGGCGCGATGGTCCTCAAGCTGACGCGTGGCCCGGCGCAGGGCCTCGATCCGACGACTGATCGCACGGCGGTCTTTTTCAAGCTGGGTTTCACCTGGGCCACGGGTGCCGATCCCTCCCCCTTGCCGGGAGAGGCTGCGACCACGGCCCAGCAGGCGCGGAAGTCGGTAGCGCAGCTGGGCCAGTTCCACCTGGATCCGGCCGGCAGCACTGGCGGCACGCTGGGCGAAAATGTCGAGAATCAACTCACTGCGGTCCATCACCGGGCAGTCGAGCCAGCGTTCGAGGTTGCGGGCCTGCACCGGCGAAAGTTCGCGGTCCGTGATCACGAGCGACGCCCGGTGACGGCGCACCTCGAGTGCGGCTTCCTGCAGTTTTCCCGTCCCCCAGAGCGTCTGGGGGTTGGCGGCTGACTGCTTCTGATGGCACACCATCACCGGATGCCCTCCTGCGCTGCGCACCAGGCCCTCCAGTTCCGCCAGGTCACGTTCGTCTCTGGCGGGGTCAGAGCCGAGCAGCGTGAGCAGCAACACCCGTTCCTCGCCTGGCCGCGCCGGCGCGGGTTCGGCGTCGGGTGTGATGGTGTCCTGAACAGCCGGAAGGTCATCGCTGCAGAGCGGCTGGAGCCGGTCGGGACCGACGCGGCTCCAGCCCAGGGCGGCGGTTGGGTCAGGTCGCCATGCGCCAGCGGCCCACTGACCGCCTGCGTCGGCTCGGCAGGGGTAGCGCAGCCAGCTGGCGGGATCGATGTCGAGAGCCACCACGGCCTCCCGAGCATCGGGCGTCAGCGACTGATCGCTGGGCCCTTTCAGGCAGCTGATCAGCCTCCACTTCGCTTGCTCCGCTGAGCGCCTGCGGGCACCGTTGGGCATGTGGGAGAGCAACTGACGTGATTCCGTCAACGGCCCAAGCCAGATCAATCGGCAGAGGCCTCGCCCGTCCACGAGCAGGTGCAGGGGTTGCTCCAGGTCAATGACGAGCTCCGCAAGGCGTTCGAGTGCCAGCAGATCAGCGCCGGACCTCTGGGGATGGCGGCGATGACCGAGACGCTCGGCGTGGCGCAGTTGTGAAGGACGCAGACCTTTGGTGCGTCCCGCCAGATGGGTTTGTTTCAAGGACTCAGCAGCCAGGCTCCGGCGGATCGCAATCCCAGAGAGAGTCTGGGTTGACGGGCCAGATAAGTGACCCGTCTGAGATTGAAGGCCAGGGGACCGGCGAGGGTGACTCCCATGCCGGTGAGCGTGGCCTGCCCGATCCCGAGGCTCAGCATTTCTCCCAGATCGTTGAACTGAAAGGACTGCGGTTCGCAGTTTTGTCGGATCGCCATCACGGTGTCGGCGGCGGCAGCGCCCTGTTGCATGGCTACCTGGGCGGTGCAGGGCCAGGGTTGTCTGGCTTCACCGGTGTCATTTCGGGTTGCGAGATCGCCGATCACGACGCAATGGGGCAGGTCTGTGCTGCGTAGGGCGTCATCCACGGGCAGCCGTCCACGGACCGTCCGGACCGACGGCACCAGGTTGGGCTGACGAGGGCTGCTGCCCGCTGTCCAGATCAGACCTTGATGCGCGATGGTGCGGACCTGCTCTGCTGCGCTGTCGCCTGCTGGGCTGATGCTGACGCTCGTCTCCGTCGTGGCCTGCACCCGGGAGTTCAGGTGGCAGTGAACCTTGCGACGTTCCAACGCAGCCTCCGCCTGCTCGCGATTGAAGGCGCGGGCCATCGGCAGGATGCGATCGCCCTGTTCGATCAGGTGCAGCTGGATCCGTTCATCGGCGAGATCGGCGAGTTTGCAGGCCAGTTCCACCCCGGTGGGTCCGCCTCCCACAATCACCAGGGACGTGCTGCTGCCTGAGGCTGGCCTGGTCTGTTGGGCCTGCTTCAGGCACTGGCGCACAGCGCTGACATCCTCGAGACTGTGGAACTGAAGGGCGTGCTCGGCCACGCCTGGAACCCCGAAGTCATTCGGCCCCGATCCTGTGGACAGGATCAGCTGGCCATAGGCGATCGCATGACCGGAATCGGTGGTGACGGTCTTGTTCTGCCAGTCCACAGTGCAGGCTTTGTCCTGAATCAGAGCGATGCCGGAGCCATCGAGCAGGCCCTCGTAGCTTGGCGCCACCTCCCAGGGCTGCAGTTCCCCGCTGAGCAGTTCGTAGAGCAGGGGCAGGAACACAAACCGGGCCCGGGGCTCGATCAGCACGATCGGTGGCCTCGGTCGTGCCCTGCTCAATCGCAACGCTGCCGTCAGGCCGGCAAAGCCGCCACCGACGATCACCACCGGCAGGGTGGATGCCGCCTCAGAGCCGGTACCGGGGGCTGTCATCGACCGCATCAGGGATTGGATTTGACCATAGGCATGTCGACCGGACAGCCGGCAATGGAGAATGGGCTGATGACTGAAGGCCTCACCACCGCCAGCGCCGCAGCCGATTCAGGCGTGCTCGAATCCATGGCTCCTGTCGAGCGTCTCGATTGGGCCAGGCAGCGCTTCGGATCCGGTTTCGCCCTGACCACAAGCTTCGGGATTCAGTCCTCCGTTCTTCTGCACATGCTCAGCACCCTTGAAGGTGCGGAGTCTGTCCCGGTCATCTGGGTTGACACGGGTTATCTCCCCGGTGAGACCTATCGCTACGCCGCTGAGCTGTGCGATCGCTTCAGCCTCAATCTTCACGTTGCGCAGAGCGAGGTGTCTCCTGCGCGTATGGAAGCGCTCCATGGTCGTCTCTGGGAGACAGGGGACGTCGCCGATATGGAGACGTACCTCCAGATGCGCAAGGTTGCACCGCTCGAGGCTGCGATGAACACCCTCGACGTGCGTTGCTGGGCCAGTGGCGTTCGTCGCGGTCAGACAGACCACCGCAGTGGCATGGGCTGGCTGGAACCGATCCGGGGTCGTCTGTCCCTGCGTCCCCTCCTGAGCTGGACGCCGAGAGACGTCTTTTATTACATGCAGGAGCATGACCTGCCCCAGCACCCCCTGTTCGATCAGGGTTATTCCACGGTGGGGGACTGGCATTCAAGTGCCCCTGATGGAGCGGAGCAATCCGGTCGTCAGACCCGCTTCGGAGGACTCAAGCAGGAATGCGGCATTCACCTGCCCGGCGCTGATTCCGGTGATCTCTCAGGGGTGGCCGGCGACGGGATCTAGGCATGCCTGCAGACCGCAGGTGTCTGTTGATCGGCAACACGCGGTGGCACTGGGCCGATCAGACGCCGTCGGGTTGGCGTTTTAAGCACACCCCACCGAACCCGACAGCACTGGCCTCCGCTGATCTGACGCTCTGGGCCGCGGTTGGCCCGGTGCCGACGCACCCTGTCCTGGACAGGACCCGTCGCCTCACCCTGGAGGATGTGCCCCTGAAGGGGATGCCTCCCTGGCTTGGTGTGGATCGGGCCCTGGCCGCATGGTCGGCGCTGAAGACATCGCCCGCGTGCGATCAAGCCGGTCTGCTGGTGGCCGATGCCGGCACGGTTCTGAGCCTGACGCGTGTCAGCGCTGACGGACAGTTCATGGGGGGCCAGCTGGCGGCAGGCTTTGCGTTGCAGTTGCGAGCGATGAGTTCCGGCACGCGGAATCTGGCCATGCCGGTTGACTCTGAACCGACATCGGTGCCGGCGTCGCACCAGCAATTTCCCCAGGCCACCGATGCGGCCATGCAGCGGGGCGTGTTGCAATCCCTGGTTGGTTTGCTGCTGGAGGCGCAGCGCGACTGTGCCTGGCCGCTCTGGCTGTGCGGAGGCGATGCACCCCGTCTGAGCTCGGCGTTGCGGCGACGGGGCTGCGATCTGGTGCTGGCCCCCGATCTGGTGATGCAGGGGCTTGTGAGCCTGCTCAGCTGAGCCCGAGGTCCGCAAGGATCTGGTCGGCCATGCTGTCGGCCTTCACCTTGCGATAAATCAGTTCCAGGTTGCCCTCGGGGTCGATCACGAAGGTGTGCCGCATCATGCCCATGTACTCACGGCCCATGAATTTCTTGAGGCCGTAGCTTTCGAAGCTGGCGGCCACAGGACAGGGCTCCTCATCCGTCAGGAGGGTGAAAGGAAGTTCCTGCTTGTTAATGAACTTCTGATGGGACGCTGCGTTGTCCTTGCTGATGCCAAGGACCGTGATGTCGTGCTCCTTGAAGGCGTCCCAGCGATCGCGGAAATTGCAGGCCTCCTTGGTGCAGCCCGGTGTCGCGTCCTTGGGATAGAAGTAGATCACCACACGCTTCCCTTTCAGGGACGACAACTGCACCGATGCTTCGTTCTGGTCCGGGAGAGTGAAATCAGGTGCTGGATCTCCGATCTGAAGCGGCATGGCCAGGGACGGCAGGGGTGCGGCGCAGCGTACCCGCCCTCTGGCTTGTGCCGATGTCACAGAGCGCTCCCCCACGGCAGCTGTCCACTGATGAGCAGGTCTGGATCTCAACCCTGACAGGCCGCCGTCGCGATCAGTACGCCTGGTCACGCCTGTGGTTGCGTCATCTGGTCGCTGATCTGCTCGGTGTTCCCGGTGCTGGGTTGCCCCTTTCAGCCCCTCCCGGGCGGCCGCCCCGGCTCGCGCCTGGCTGGGGTTGCGTCAGCCTCAGCCACTGCGTGGATGCCCTGGTCGTGGCGTGGTCGCCATGGCCGATCGGTGTGGATGTGGAACGGTCGGACCGTTCACTTGCGGCGCAGGCCCTGGCCCGCCGCTTCTTCTGCCCATCCGAGCAGATCAACCTCGCCGGCCTTGAGAGTGAAGCCCTGCGCCAGGCCGTGCTGGGCCATTGGCTGCTCAAAGAGGCTGCCGTCAAATGGCAACGGGGCACGCTCGCCCGGGACCTGGCTCATTGGTGCTGCAACCTCGAGCAAGGGGTGGTCACCCATCGCTGCACCGGTGATCAGGTGTGGGGTCAGCGATGGGACCTGAGGGGCTGGAGCCTGGCGTTGGTGGGGGCTCCTGCTGCGCTCGATGCAACGCCCAACCCGATGCAGGCTTCGATGCTCTGCCTAGCGTGATGGTCATCTCCGGATGGTTGGGCTGGTGGCTGGATCTCGCTCGTTTTCAGCGCCAACCCTGATTGCGGCCGCGGCCCTGGTGCCCCTCGGCCTCGCGGGTCTGCACCAGCCTGGGATCTCGTTCCCGTCCATCGGCAGGGCGGCATCGGTTGATGCACGCGCGATGGATGAGGCACTGGATCAGCAGGAAGCGGCCCTGGTGCAGCGCCAGGAGGCCGAACTTCTGCTCAGTCAGTTCATTCGCGCCCAGATGACCCGTCATTACTGGGGGCATTTCGCCCATTCGCTCACGGATCTGGGGATCCTCAGCAGCAAGCGGCTCACGGCAACCGTTGTGTCGTCGCCTGCGGGCAGTGATCTCTGGCTCAGGCCAGAGCGTGGCAGTGAGGGTTACGCGGCGGCTGTGCGGCAGGCAGGCCCACGCGTCTCGCGCTGGCAGTGCCGCGGCCCTTTGCCCCCCCAGGGCGTCCAGCTCAGTCTTGACAATGGCTGCCCCGTTGGATGGGAACAGATTGCGCTGCGCCGAGGATGACAGGCATCGTTCGCCATGGTTGATGACTGATTGTTCAGGTTGTGAATGTTAGTTTCGACATCACAAATTGGACGCGAGGTCGATGCTGAACCTGGTGAATCGAACGCGTTCAGCCTTCCTCTCCATCGTCGTTCTGACGATGGGTGGCGTCCTTGGCGTGATGGTCTACCAGCGGGATGGGCGGGCGAACCCCTGGCAAACCGGTAGTCCGCGCTGGAGAACGGATCGCGATGCATTTCGGCTGTTTTTTGAAACCGGAATGGTCACGGACCGTGGCCTGGCAGCTGGAATTGCAGCGTCGGGGCTGGACAGCCGAAGAGATTCACTTCGGCATGACCAAGGTCTATGACGTCAACCCTCTTGGGGTTGCGCGTTTCCTGTATTCCAATGCAGGTGCTGAATTTCTTGTTGAGCAAACCCAGAGCTATTCACCGTTCTGGATGAAAAACAACTCAGCGGTTGTCGCTCTTCGGTCCGCGATCATGGCCGATGCTGCGGATGGAACCCTGTCTTCGGCAGGCATCATGACCCGTCTGCCCGTGGCCTTCGCCCTGGCAGACAACGGTGCAGCCGCCGGGGGCCAGAACGTGTGCAAGCCAGGGCTCAAGCCGCCGCGGGATACCTCACTTCTTTCCTGGTATGTCTTCCTGCCAGCCTGCATTCAGGCCTATCAGGTTGTGCCGGAATCGGGTCTGCGTTGACCGACCACGCGACGGTGACGAAGGCGTTGGGGGAGCCGGCTTCCCTGCATGGCGTTGAGGAGGCGCCGTAACAGGGCAGCTTCCTTGGCGCCCTTGGCGCCCTTGCTGAGCACCGCCTGGAACGGCCGTTCCGGCCCGAGCCAACGCTCCGCCAGGGATGCGTCGATCGGCAGCGACAGGGATTCGTCCCAGTGGTCGGTCTCCAGCGTCCAGCCCCGCTCGCGCAGCGTTGTCAGCAAACTCTCCTGGGCACTGAAGTCCTGCATCCAGGTGCGCTCGCGCTCGAGCAGCGACGCCAGCATGACGCGCTCGTCCCCGGTCAGCCCCTCCCGGCTGGATGGCGATGACTCGCAGAGTGACAGCAGGGCCTCCGCCGGACCGAGGTCGGCGTCACTCAGGAGCAACCGCAACTGAGCGGTCGGTGCGCAGCGTTGTTCAAGCTGATGCGCCAGGCGTTCGGACGCGAGGCCTGGAAGGTCCTGCCGGTTGAAGCGCCCTGCCACGATCTCGAAGTTATGGCCCTCCGGGAGTTGTTCCAGGGCAGTGATCTCGGCCATCAGCTGGGGGCGATGCAGGGGGTCCAGCAGTTGAAGCTGAGCCGTCAGTCGTTCCTGTTGCCGGACGTCGGCGCAGAGAATCGAGAGGCTGCCATCGGCGACGGCCTGCAGCGGATCCAGGCTCCAGAGCAGAGACCCACCGCCCAGCATCAGAACGCGGTCCGTCCGTTGCCATTTCATCCCATGCCACAGGCGTTCCCGCAGCCGCTGCAGGCGCTCGCCGTCCTGACTGAGCTGCCGCTGCAGCCACCGCTCCAGTTCCGGCACTTCCGGTCCGCTGCTCACCAGCAGGGGGTGCTGATCCACCGCTTCAGCTGCGGCTGCAAGCTGAGCGGCCCGGCGTTCGAGCATTCGCTGGCGCCGTTCCCCTTCCCAGCCGAGTTCGCCGGGCGTCCAGAACACTTCGCCCTGCAGTGCTGACGGCAGGTATTGCTGCGCAACCCAGTGTTCACGAAAGGCGTGGGGATAGCGATAACCCTTGCCATCTCCGAAGGCCTCGCCATCCCGGTTGGCATCCCGCAGGTGGCTCGGCACCTCCTGAGCGGCACGGGAGCGCACATGTTGGAGGGCTTCAAAAATGCCGATGGTGCTGTTGCTCTTCTCGGTGTTCGCCAGATAAAGGGCTGCCTGGGCCAGGGGATAGAGGCCTTCCGGCA
>WTHL01000143.1 GCA_011523155.1 Synechococcus sp. PL34863bin_39
GCCAATCGGCGCGAAACTTGAGTATGTCAATGTTGGATCGCTTCTTGGCGATGAAGTAGTCGGCCTCGGGGTGTCCTTCGAAAAAGAAATCGAAGAAAAGATGATTGTCGAAGCTGGGAATCAAATCATCCTTGACGGTGCCAATCTGGACATTGAAGAGTCAGAAACCCCCTGCGACAAGTCACCCGGCCGAGAGAAAAGACGCCAGGCCCAAAGCTTTGTTTAACTGCGATTAAAAGACGTCCCGCCTCATATGTGAGTGGCCTGATCAACCACATAGACATTAGCTATGCATACATTGATTGGGCCAAAGAAAACGATTGAACAGGCTTCTCACACAACCCTGTGGGACGACCCTCCTGGAACGATTGACGTCAATGGCACGCAAACGATGAGGAATCATCGGCCGTCGCTTGACTCTCCTGGCCCGCAATCCAAACGCAATTGCGACAGAGCGCTGACTTGAAGTCGGTGCTCGCGGCCATGGCGCCGAGCCCAGGCTTTCTGTTGCTCCAAGGCATTGCCCATCGGGTTCAGATCAGGGTGCGTTTCGATCTGACCACGCGCCACGCGTCGAGCGGTTGCCTCCTGAGCGTGGTGATCAGACCAGGCCAGAAACTCAACAGCGGCACGGCGACAGCGCTCGAGAACACTGCCCTTGACCATCCCTCCAGCTTTTGACCCCATAGCCGACAGCCCCTGACGTCCTGACCTCATTATGTAGCAACCACTACAGAAATGCACTGGCCAGATCTGCTTCTGCGCTGAAACTCCACGACTGAATCACGCTTCTGACAACAGAAAGCATTCCCCCGTTTCAGCTCTGAATCCGTTGGAATGGTCTGACATTTGACTAAAGCCGCAGCGATGGCGTCGCCCTCACTCACGGAGATTGCTTACAGGACTCTGCAGCAGAGTCGCAGCATCGCTGGACTGGCTCACAAGGAAATCAGCACCAAGGTGATGGAGCTTGTGGCACCGGATGTCACTCCACGAACCGAACCCGTCCCGAACGACACCCTGCTCCAACTGCGGCAGGCGATGGCTGAACTGGAGGATCTGGATTGGCAGGAAGCCCAGGATGGCCTTTATCCCACCACCCAGCTGTTCGATCTGCCTTGGATCGATTGGGCAACCCGTTACCCACGCCTCTGGCTTGATCTGCCATCCACATGGAACCGACGCAGAGAGCGCAATGTTCGGGATCTGCCGGATGAAGCGAATGGAGAGCTCTACCCCGAGTACTACCTGCAGAATTTCCATCACCAGACCGACGGCTATCTGAGTGATCACTCAGCAGAGTTGTACGACCTTCAGGTCGACATCCTGTTCAACGGTGCAGCCGATGCAATGCGCCGGAGAGTGATTGCACCACTGAAACGGGGGTTGCGGCATTTCGACGACCGGCCAGCGGCAAACCTGAAAGTGCTCGATGTCGCCACAGGCACGGGCCGGACCCTCCAGCAGATCCGGGCGGCACTCCCCGACGTGACCCTGATGGGGCTCGACCTGTCACAGGCCTACCTGCGTCAGGCCAATCGTTGGCTGAACCAGGGGCGATCCAACCTGGCACAGCTCATTCAGGGCAATGGCGAGAACATGCCCCTCGCTGGTGGCAGTGTCCAGGGCGTCACCTGCGTTTTTCTGCTCCATGAACTGCCCGCCGAGGCACGCCAGGCCGTGATTGACGATTGCTACCGCGTGCTTGAACCGGGTGGAGTGCTGGTGCTCGCTGATTCCATCCAACTGAAGGACTCACCGCAGTTCGAACTGGCCATGCGCAACTTTCCCAAAGCCTTTCACGAGCCCTACTACAGGGACTACATCGGTGATGACATTGAGGCGAGACTCTCTCAGGCTGGGTTCACAGGGATCGCCGGTGAATCCCACTTCATGACCCGTGTCTGGTCCGCGACGAAGCCGATGACGACGGTGCGGTGACAGGCCGGCTGAGCTTGAACAGGCGGAGCGTCTCAGCCCATAGCAATCTGAGCCAGGCACCAGCCGATCAGCACAAACGGTCCACTCCAACGCAACCCCTGCCAGAACCACCACCCCTTGGCCTGGGGAGCCAGGGCCTGGAACCCCTCATTCGCTTCCAACACC
>WTHL01000314.1 GCA_011523155.1 Synechococcus sp. PL34863bin_39
GGTCGCTGAGAACCAGCATGTCGACGGCATCCTCGATGTGACCGTGGTGCCGGCCGACTCCAGCCTGGACGCAGTGATGGGCCATCAGCCCGATGGCGTGTTTCTCTCCAATGGACCGGGCGATCCGGCGGCGGTGACCTGCGGCATCGAGCTGGCCCGGGGCTTGCTGCAGCAACCGCAGCTGCCCTTGTTCGGCATCTGCCTCGGTCATCAGATTCTGGGTCTGGCCCTTGGCGGACAGACCTTCAAGCTGCCCTACGGCCATCGCGGGCTCAATCACCCCTGCGGAACCAGCGGTCAGGTGGAGATCACCAGCCAGAACCATGGTTTTGCCCTGGATGCGGCGTCTCTTGCCACGGAAACGGTTGAGGTCACGCACCTCAACCTCAATGACCGCACCGTGGCTGCGTTTCAGCACCGGCATCAGCCGGTCTTCGGGATTCAATATCACCCCGAGGCAAGCCCCGGCCCCCATGACGCCGACCACCACTTCGCCCGTTTCGTTGCGTTGATGGCTGATCGTCGCCCCTGAGGTGGTTGACCCTGGTCGGGATCACTACACTTCGGCGCAAGCACGTCTGGGGGACTGGTGCCATCAGTGAACTGCAGAGACTGACGGTTTCCTTGCGCGGAGGCTTCAAGCAGAGCGGAGGCTGTCTGGTGTTCCATTTCACCGGTCAGCTGGATGCCTACTCCGAGAAGCAATTTGTTGAGTACGTCGCTGATGTTCTGAAGACCAGCTCTTCTCCGGCGGTGTTCGACCTGAGCAAGATTGATTTCCTCGACTCATCCGGGTTGGGGGCCCTGGTGCAACTGGCCAAGCAATGCACCGATCAGAAGCGCTCCTTCCATCTGGTGGGCAACACTCGGGTCACGCAGACGATCAAGTTGGTTCGCCTGGAAGAGTTCCTGCATCTGATGCCGGATCTCTCAACGGCCCTGGATCAGTTGGCGGCTTGAGCGACTGGGTCCGCTGCCAGGCCGCTCTGGGATCCGCTGAACGGCTGGGTCCGCTGCAGCTCGCCTGGATCGGCGATGCCGTCTGGGAATTGCATCAGCGGTTGCGCCATGGTCTGCGGCCCGGTCGATCAGATGCACTGCACAAGGCTGTGGTGGACGAGGTGCGGGCCGATGCCCAGTCGGCTGCATTGGCCTGGTTGGAGCAGCAGGAGCTGTTGGATGATCTCGAGTTGGATTGGGTGCGGCGGGGCCGCAACAGCGCCGGCCGTGGTCCCCGTCGGGCTGATGCCGCCGTTTATGGCCGGGCCACGGGATTTGAGACAATGGTTGGCTGGCTGTTTCTGAACAACCCAGACCGGCTTGCCGAGCTCCTTGACCATCTGGAGCGTGCCGGATCCAATTCATAACGACTTTCCCCACCATGAGCCCTCGCTTTGAACGCCGTCCCGGCGGCCCCTCCCGCGAGGGCGGTCCGACCAACCGTGGCAGTGGTGCCAGCAGTGGTGGTTGGCGAGGCTCCGGTCGCGATGGTGAGCGCAACGGAGAGCGAGATCGCAATGGTGGCCGCCGTGATTTTCAGCGCGGCGACTTCTCCAGAGGTGATGGCTCAAGGGGGAACGGTGAACGGCGTGAGGGGGGAAGGCCAGACGCTGGCAACCGCTACCGCGGCCGCCCCTCGAAGCGTTTTGACGACAAGCGCGGCTCCGATGACCGCGCGTCCCGGGGATGGGGTGGCGCTCCCCGCGGTGGTGGAAGCCGTCCGGAGGGAAGCCGTTCCGGCCCCGGTGGCCGTGGGCCCGGTGGTCGGGGTGAGCGCAGCTGGGGCGGTGAACGTCGCCCGGATGGGGGAGCGCGCCGCTTTGAAGGGGGCCAACGTCGGTTTGAAGGGGGATCCCGCCGCCCCGATGGTGAGCTTCGCCGTCCCAGCCAGGGGCGTTTCCAGGATCGACCCGATCGCTTCAAGGAGCGTGAGCCGGGCCAGGGTCGCTTCGCTGATCGGCGCTCCTCCAGTGATGAGCGGCCCATGGCGCGGAACCGCTTCGGCGGAGCACCAAAACGCAATGACTGCTTTGACGGCTCGCAACCAGCGCCGCAGGGCGAAGCTGCCGCCTCCACACCGCCCGCCGACGATCTGATCTGGGG